>JBCBKF010000050.1:0-12047 GCA_038522255.1 Pseudomonadota bacterium | reverse complement strand
TTTACGAGGGCACGACGCAAATCCTGCAGCTCCAGATCGCCAAGCACATGCTGCGCGAATGGGAAGCAGCCAACGGCTGATTTTGTCTGATCTTCGGATCAGGAAGCCCTGGTCCATGACCAAGGGTTACCCATGTACAATCTCCTCTCCGACCTCTCGATTGTCGAGGTCTCCAGCTTCGTCGCCTCGCCCACCGCTGGGCTCTATTGCGCGCAGATGGGGGCCGAAGTCATCCGCGTCGATCACAAGGCGGGCGGGCTCGATTACGATCGCTTCATGCTGACCAAAGAGGGCCGCTCGCTCTCATGGGAGAATCTCAACCGCGCCAAGAAGTCGGTCGCGCTCGATCTGCGCTCGGGCGAAGGGCGCGAGCTGTGCGTCGAGCTTGCCGCAAAGACTGGCCAGTGTATCACCAACCTGCCCGAACAGAGCTTCATGAGCCACGCCGCGATGCAGGCCAAGCGGGAAGATATGATCAGCGTGCGGATCATGGGCTGGCACGATGGGCGTCAGGCGATGGACTTCACCGTCAACGCCGCTTCGGGCTATCCGCTGATGACGGGGCCAGAGGAATGGGACGCCGAGACCGCTCCGCCCGTCAGCCCGCCACTGCCAGCCTGGGACTTCATCACCGGAGCTTACAGCGCGTTCTCGCTGATAGCTGCTCTGCACCACCGCAACGCGACCGGCCAGGGAGCTGAGCTGCGCGTCCCGCTGGGTGATGTCGCGATTGGCACCTTGGCCAATTCGGGCACCATGGCCGAAATGCTCTATCGCGGCGGCAATCGCGAGCGGTTGGGCAACGCGATCTGGGGCGCGTTCGGGCGCGACTTTCAAGCCAAGGACGGCACCCGATTCATGATTGCGGCGCTCACTCCCAAGCAGTGGGACGGGCTTATCGCCGCATTTGATGTGGCTGAGCCGATTGCTGAATTGGAGGCCGAGCTTGGGGTTGATTTCAACGCCGGAGACCGGCCGCGCTTCGATCATCGCTATCGCCTCTTTGACGTGTTTGCCACTGCGGCCTCAAAGCACGACTACGCCTATCTTGAAGAACGCCTGGCGGCAAACGGCTGCACCTTCGAAAAGTACCGCTCGCACCACGAAGCCGCGCAGGATCCGGTGCTGGTGGCGGACAATCCGCTGTTCGGACCTTCACCCGCCAACCCGTCAGGGTTTGAGTATCCAGCGACGCGCTCTTTCGCGAACCTGCCCGCACAAGAGGCCGGCGACCCGCTGCCTGCGCCATTTCTTGGCCAGCATTCCGAGGAAGTTCTGGCCGAAAAACTGGGGCTATCCTCGGGCGCTATCGCCAAGCTGATCGATGCCGGGACCGTTGCTCTCTCCGACGAAAACGCCGACTATTCTCACCGATAAGGGAACGCCATCATGACACGCCGCGCTGCTATCTGCACTCCTGTCCGCACGCCCGTTGGCAAGTTTCTGGGAGGCCTTTCCAGCCTCAATGCCGGCGAACTGGGCGCGGTGATCCTCAAAGCGCTGATCGAGCGTTCCGGCATTGACCCTGCGCGCGTCGACGATGTCGTCTTCTCCCAAGGCTATGGCAATGCCGAAGCGCCGGCGATTGGCCGGTGGAGCTGGCTTGCCGCTGACCTGCCGATCGAAGTGCCCGGCTACCAGCTGGATCGTCGCTGCGGCTCGGGCCTGCTGGCGGTCGCCAACGCGGCGATGATGGTGGAAACGGGCATGGCCGATGTGGTTGTCGCAGGCGGGTGCGAGAGCATGTCGAATGTCGAGCACTACACGCTGCAAGGGCGCGGCGGCGCGCGCATGGGCGATATCACCCTGTATGATCGCCTCTCACGCGGGCGCTTGATGAGCCAGCCGATTGAGCGCTTCGGCGTCATCACCGGAATGATTGAGACCGCTGATAACCTCGCCAAGGACTATTCGATCACCCGCGAAGAGGCCGACGCCTATGCCGTGCGCTCACACCAGAACGCCGCTCGCGCTTGGGAAGAGGGCAAGTTTGATGCGCAGCTCGTCCCCGTCGACGTACCCCAACGGCGCGGCGACCCCATCACCTTTGCCAAGGATGAGGGCTACCGCGAAGACGCGTCGATGGAAACGCTCGGCAAATTGCGCGCGATTGACGGCAAGCGCGACCCTGAGGCTATCGTCACCGCCGGCAATGCGAGCCAGCAGAACGACGCGGCGGCGGCCTGTCTGGTGGTCGCGGAAGACAAACTGGAAGAGCTCGGCCTTGAGCCGATGCTGTGGTTTGGCGGCTGGTCGGCGGCGGGCTGCGATCCCTCGCGCATGGGCATTGGCCCGGTGCCCGCGGTCGAGCGGCTGTTTGAACGGCGCGGCTATGGCTGGGGGGATATCGACCTCATCGAACTGAACGAAGCGTTCGCACCGCAAGTTCTCGCCGTGCTCAAGGGCTGGGGCTGGAGCTCAGACGATTCACGCATGGACGTGCTCAACGTCAACGGATCGGGCATTTCGCTCGGCCATCCTATCGGTGCAACCGGGATCCGCATTCTGGCTGACATGGCCTATGAGATGGAGCGCCGCGGCGCGCGCTATGGGCTTGAGACGATGTGCGTGGGCGGCGGACAGGGCATGGCGGCGGTGTTCGAGCGCGCGGCGTAAATGAGCGCGTTCGACGCCTGGATCGGGCGCGAGATGCGCGCCACCGACCGGCTCGATGAAAGCCTGGCGCGCCGGTGGTTGGCAACCTTCGATAAGACCCCACCAGAGGCTAAAGGTGACGCATGGTCGCTGCCACAGGGTATCCACTTCGCATTGTGCACGCCCGAAACGCCCACCTACAGGCTAGGCGAGGATGGCCACCCTGCGCGCGATCAGAGGGCGGAAAGCTTCCTTCCTCCTGTACCGCTGCCGCGCCGAATGTGGGCGTCGAGCGCGATCGAGTTCCTCGCCCCCATCGCTTTGGGCGCAGCCATCGAACGCGTCAGCCGGATCGCCTCGGTCGCTGAAAAAGAGGGCAGTTCGGGCAAGCTGGCCTTTGTGAATGTCGAGCATGAGACGAGCGCCAACGGTACGCCTAGCGTGCGCGAAGTCCAGACGCTGGTCTACCGCAAGGCCGCCTCGCCAGATGCACCGCTCAGCCCACCGGAGCCGGGAGAGGGCTGGTTCGATTTCACCCAGTGGGATGCGATGATCACGCTGACGCCCGATCCGCGGCTGCTGTTCCGGTATTCCGCTCTCACCTTCAACGCGCACCGCATTCACTATGACGCACCCTATGCGCGGCAAGTGGAGCGGTATCGCGGGCTGGTCGTGCACGGGCCGCTGACCGCCAGCCTGATGTTGAAGTTGGCCGCGCGTGAGCTTGGCGACAACACTGTGCGCCATTTCGAGTTTCGCGGGATTTCGCCAGCGCTGGCCGGGGAGAAGCTACACATCGCCCTGCGCAAGAGCGATGACGGCTACGAACTGGGCGCTTTTGCCGAAGACGGACGGCAAGTAACCAAGGCGCGAGCACGGGTCTAATCGGCTGTCACAAAGCCGGCCACTGCCTCAACCAGTTCGGGATGGATCGGCAACGAGCTATCCGAATAGGCGGCGATATTGGCAGTGATGCCCACTCCCTGGACTGCTTTGAGCACGTGGTTCATGTCCTCGATCACCACCAGCTCAGCCTCGGGCTGCCCGGCGGCGAGCGCCTTGGCATCTGCAAGCGGTGTCTGGATGTCCCGGCCCCCTGAAACGATCAACACGGGCACAGAAATACGGCCCGCCATCGCAGCAGGGTCGCTTGCCATGAGATCGATCAGAAAGCCCTGAATCGCGGGCGCAAACAGACCCATCAGTGCAGGGGGCATCCCTTCGCTCGAAACCCGCTCGCCGCCTTCCAGTGCGGTGATAGCGGCGAGCGCTTCATCGAGGATCGGCGCATTGGCAGGATTGGCGCGCAATTGCTGGCGCAGAATTTCGCCCATCGGACGGCCCGGCGAAGCGAGCAGGATGACGCCGCAAACCCCCTCAGGTGCCTGCGCCGCTTCAAGAGCGATCAGCCCTCCCTCGCTATGGCCGAGTAGCCAAATGCAGTCCGCCCCGGCTTCTTCGCGCCCGGCCTTCACCCATGCGGCGACATCGCGGGCATAGGCCGCCACGGTCACATCATTGGGATCGGCGATGGCCGCCTTGCTGCCGAACATGCCTCGCTTGTCGATCCGCAGGCTGCCGATACCGCGTTTGGCCAAAGCTTCGGCCAGCAGGCGATAAGAGGCGGCTGTCACGCCCATCGGGTTGTTTCCATCGCGGTCTGTAGGGCCTGAGCCGGGGATGATGAGCACAGTGGGCTGGCCATCGGCGGGCGCGATCAGCGTGCCTGCGAGGTCGCCTTCAGGGCCGGGTGCGGTCAGTTCCATGGGTTCTCCAGCATGGGCAATGCTCGCCAAAGTAGCGGCCAGAAAGGGTCCCAGCATCCATTTCATGTCATTCCTCCTTTGGCGGGCGACCGCGTCGCGGGCGCTCGCTTTGCGCGGCTTCGATCCCGCGTGCTTTCAAAGCTTCGCGCAAGAGCATCTCGATCTGCGCATTGGCCGAACGCAATTCCGCCCCCGCGAGCCGCTCGACCGCGGCGTGAACCGCCGGATCGAGCCGCAGCGCGAAGGCTTTCTTGGCTAACGGTTTTTCGGGTGCAGCCATCGCTGCCTCCTCGGTAGTCTGGTCTTACTGGTAGAGAGTGCCGGTGTTGACCACGGGATGCGCTTCGCGATCCCCGCACAACACAACCATCAAGTTGGAAACCATGGCGGCCTTGCGCTCATCATCAAGGTCAATGATCCCGTCGGCGGACAGCTTGGTCAGCGCGTCCTCGACCATGCTGACAGCGCCGATCACCACCTTCTTGCGCGCGGCGATTACTGCATCAGCCTGCTGACGGCGCAGCATCGCACCTGCAATTTCCGCGGCATAAGCGAGGTGAGTGAGGCCAGCTTCGTCAACCGTGATACCGGCGACCGCTAGGCGTTCGTTCAATTCGACGATCAGTTCGGCATTCACCACATCAGCGCTGCCGCGCAGCGTCGTCTCATCCTCGTCGGACATGTCATCATAAGGATGGCGTGAGCCCACTGTGCGAAGCCCCGCTTCGATCTGGATGTTCACGAATTCCTTGTAATCATCGACATCGAACACCGCCTGCGCCGTGTCGGCCACGCGCCACACAACGTTACAGGCGATCTCGATCGGGTTGCCGCGCAGATCGTTGATCTTGACCTTGTCGGAATGGATATTGTGTGCGCGAACGCTCACCTTTTCCTTACCCATCCACGGCCAGGTCCAATGCAGGCCATCCTTGCGGATCGTTCCCTGATATTCACCGAACAGCGTCAGGACCATCGCCTGATTTGGCTGGATCATGAAGAAGCCAACCGCGATCATCAGAAAGATGAAGACGCCGAGAATGATCACCGGAACAAACACGCCGGGCCCCATCGCTGGCCCGACGCCCGAAGCCATGAAGACTGGCAGGAACACACCGATGATGAGCAGCATCAACAGCATCACATAACCATTGGATGCAGAGCCGCCGCGTTCCTGGCTGGCGGCGGCGCGATTGCTTGTATTGGACATTGAAAATTCCCCCTTTTGATGACGATTAATATGATATCATATTTATATCAAACAGAGGATTTGTCAAGTCAAATCGGATAATCCTTGATCGGCTCCATCACCGCGTAGCTCTCCGCCTTGGGGGTGCGGCCAAGCTCGGGAAAGTCGATTTCGGGCGGCTCGACACGGGTGTCGGGCAGCCGGTCCAGCAGGTTGCGGATCAAGGCGAGGCGCCCGCGTTTCTGATCGTTGAAGTCAACCAGCGTCCACGGGGCGTGGCTCGTATGCGTGGCGCGCAGCATCGCCTCGCGCGCCTGAGTATACGCATCGTACTTCTGGCGCGCGGCAAGATCGATAGGAGAGAGCTTCCAGCGTTTGCGCGGATCATCGAGCCGTTCGCGCAGGCGCTCTTCCTGATTGTCCTGATCGGTCGTCAGCCAGTATTTGAACAGCAAGACGCCATCATCGGTGAGCAGCTTTTCAAAGACCGGCGTCTGCTCCAGAAAGCGCTCCACCTGAGGCTCATCGGCAAAACCCATCAGCTTTTCAACGCCCGCGCGATTGTACCAGCTGCGATCGAACAGCACGATCTCGCCCGCATGGGGTAGGTGTTTGACATAGCGCTGGAAATACCACTGCGTCTGCTCGTCCTCGGTCGGCTTGCCGAGCGCCACGGTGCGGCATTGGCGCGGGTTCAACTTGTCGCGCACCGCCCGGATTGCGCCGCCCTTGCCCGCCGTGTCGCGGCCTTCGAACAGCACCACGATCCGCGCGCCCGTGGTCCGCACCCAGCGCGCCATGCCGACCAATTCCTCGGTCAACGGTTCAAGCAGTTTGCGATATTCTTTGCCTTTCAGCGTCATTTGGCATCCTTTTGACTTGTGCAAGGGCAAGGCTAGCCGCAAAATAGAGCCCATGGCCACCATCGCTGACCCGGACACCGATTACACAGAACTGCCCGAATTGCCGGACACCGTGTTCACCGCGCCGCTGAAAAAGCCAGCGCATGTGGGCGCGGATTGGCTTGAGCCTTCGCAGACGGTCTATTCGGCTGAGGAGCATGTGATCTGGGACGATCTGTTCGCCCGCCAGATGGAGCGCCTTCCGGGCCGCGCGGCCTCCGCCTTTCTGGAAGGTCTGGAAAAGCTCGATTTGGGCAAGGGCGGGGTTCCGGACTTTGCCACCATGTCAGAGGAGCTTGGCGCGCTAACGGGGTGGAGCGTTGTGCCTGTGCCGATGCTCATCCCCGATCACGTCTTTTTCTGGCACCTGGCCAATCGGCGCTTTCCTGCGGGCAATTTCATCCGCACGCGCGAAACCTTTGACTACATCCAGGAACCCGACGTCTTCCATGATGTCTTTGGCCATGTGCCAATGCTCACCGATGCGGTGTTTGCCGATTACATGCAGGAATATGGCCGCGCGGGGTGGAAGGCGATGCGCTATAACCGGCTAAAGGCGTTGGGATCGCTCTATTGGTATACGGTCGAGTTCGGCCTCATCGAGGAAACGGACGGGGTCAAGGCCTACGGGGCCGGCATCCTTTCAGGCCCGACCGAAATCGTCTTCGCGGTCGAAGCAAAAAGCCCCAATCGCATCATGCTCAACGTCGATAGGGTGATGCGCACCGATTACGTCATCAGCGATCTGCAACCGACCTATTTCGTGATCGAGAGTTTTGAAGATCTGTACCGCCAGACGGTGGAGCGCGACTTTGACCGGCTCTATCGCAACCTTCCCGCAGGCTTTACTTACGCTAACAGCGCTGTGATCGACGTCGATCATTTGGTGAGCCGTGGAACCCAGGAATACCATTTGCGCGGCGGGGCGGGCAGTCAGACACCGCCCGTCTGATCGCTCCGTTTTGCGCGAGTGACCAGGGCGTAATAGATGCCGAGCGCCAGCGCGCCACCCACAATGCTCGCGATCAGGCCCGTCCAGGTCAATCCGCCAAGCGCCGAGCCTGTGTTGAAGGCGATGCCGAAACCAAAGGAGGCGACAAGGCCAAGCCCCATTTGTTGCAGGATCGCGCCTGGCTCATCGGTACGCGCAAGGACCGAGCTGAACCAGCCCATACTGCTTCCCAAAATGATCAAGACCAGTAATGCCATTATCGTCCTGCAAGCGACTTGCGAAAGGCGGCGCGTGTTGCACCACATGCATTCAACCAGCACGCGGGCTGCAGGTTCCGTGTAATATACGCGCAGGCTCACCTTTAGAAAAAATAGAGCAGCGCTGCGCCCATGGCCACGCGATAAAGCACGAAAACCAGCATCGAGGCCTGCTTCAAAAAGCGCATCAGAAACGCCATGGTCAGGAACGCGGCGACGAAAGTCAGCGCGCCCGCGATCAGCGCATCAAACGCGAGATCCATGCCAGCCTCAAAAATTTCGGGCACGATCAGCACGCCAGCGCCCGCGACAGCCGGGATCGACAAGAGGAAACTGAAGCGCGCGGCCTCCACCCGTTTATAGCCCAGTGCGCGCGCCGCCGTCATCGTAACGCCCGAACGGCTGGTCCCCGGAATGATCGCCATTGCCTGCGCGAGACCCACCAGCAGACCATCGCGCCATGTCATATCTTCAAACACCTTCTCCTCGCGGCCCAGCCAATCGGCCAGGCCCAGCAAAAGCCCGTATGTGATCAGGTTGAAGGCAATGAGATCAGTGAAGCGAATGGAATTCATCAGGTCGCCATCAACGATGGTAATCCCGAACAAGCTGGTCGCGATCGCGTTAAAGGCACCCAGCTTGATCGACAGTCCAAAGGCGACCGCCGGAATGGTGCCCAGCACAATCCACCAGAACAGCCGGCGCTCAGAAGGTGCATCATCGGCCTTGGAGCCGACCCCGATTGTTGCAAAACCACCGCGGGCGAGCGCCAGGACATCCTTGAAGAAATAGACAATGATCGCGAGCAGCGATCCGACATGAACCGCCACATCAATCAGCGGGCCCTGATCTGCGAAGCCGGTGAAGAAAGAAATCAGGATGAGGTGGCCCGACGAGGAGATCGGCAGGAACTCTGTGATCCCCTGGACAATCGCGATGATGAGCAGCTGGAGCAATGTCATGATGAGCGCTCCATGGCAGGGGCGCGGGACGTGTCAATTTGTTTGTTGGGTGGGTGGTGACGCAGTTTGAAATCTGGCGTTGCGACATCGTGCCCTCATCAATGAGGCGGGGGGCTTCCCAAGTTCGGAGGCCGATATACTTATAGGCACCATTCGCTTCAAACCTCGGTGCGGCAGTCGCACCCTGACGGTCACTGCACTCAGCGACAGCTTCGCTGGCTTTATCGGCGATAAGTTCTATTTTCTAGCAGAGGGGCCCGAAGCAATTGTGCGTCAGTTTGTTCACGGCACGAGGCAAACCTATCTTCTCCAGGGCGCGCTCCCGAACTCGTGCGATGGCACGCGGAACGGCAAGCGAAATACCTTTCGCGCAAATACCTCCTCGGGATACGTCGCGCTTTTCTTCTGCACGAAGATGCGCTCAGCTCGTCCTTGGTCAAGGCGAAGGAGACGCCTCTGGTCGGCCTGTAGCCGGAGGAAACGCACAGCATTATGGCTAAGCTGACCGCACCACCGCCCTGCTCTAAAGCAGGAGCGTGTTCCATGCCCACCGGCTTTCTAGTGAAGCACGTACTTCATGGCGGCAAGCGCGTCACCTGGTGGGCAAATCCCTTTGCCAGCGCAACCGCCAGCACTGAACCGAACAGGACCACTGCCGTCTTGGCCGTCATCCTAGTGCTCTCGCCCGCCGCCATCAGCAAGCTCAGCACAAGAATTGCACCATAGATCAGCCCGAAAGCGACCCTTTCCAGCGGTCGCCATTCCAGGTGCGGATGGTGGAACTTTGCCAGCATGGCGTTCAAAAAAGGCCTTTGCTAAACGATCACCGGTTATGCGCCGTCGCAAGCTTCTCCAAAATGCGGTGCGAGGTTTCGTAGCCGCTGTTCTGATTTTGCCCCGTGACAAGATTGCCGTCGATCGTCGTGTGGGTCGCAAACGGATCACGAAAAGCGTGCTGGCATTCGTAGATTGCTCCGGCCTTGCGCAGTTCCTCTTCTGGGTGCTTCGGGGTTACCGCGATGCCGAATGTGTTGATCTGATTGTTGGTCACACCGGTTACGCGCCGTCCTTTGACCAGCGCTTCGCCGTCGACACCCTTCGCGCTGCACAAGCCGAGCGCGCCGTGGCACACCGAGCCCAGGATCTTGCCCTGCGCGTTGGCGCGGGTGACGATATCGGCCAGCACATCGCTCTGCATCAGGTCATAGGCAGCGCCCCAGCCACCTGCCATGAAGATCACGTCGTAATCCTCGGGGTTGATATCGGTGATGGGAATGGAGTTATTCAGCTTCGCCATGGCATCCCGGTCAGCCATGAAGCGCTTGTCGTCATCACAAGCGAGCGGCCATGACCATGAAGGGGGCTGGATCGGGATCTCACCGCCCTTGATCGAGGCGATATCGACATCGAGCCCGGCATTGATGAATGCGTAATACGGTACCGTGAATTCCGAACCGAAGGCGCCAGTGTCTCTGCCTGTCGGATCAAGGGTGCCATGGCTCGTGCACACGACCAGGGCACGCTTACCGGCCAGATCGAATTCGGGAATTTTGTAGTGGCGGTGAAGCCCCATGACCCTCAGGATCGTAGGCAGATTGATAACCGCAATGGCGATCAACAGCGATAGAACGATCAATGCGATGATAAGCCCGGTCATGGTTCACTCCGTGCAAGATAAGCGTGATATTGGTTCACGACAAACTCACAGTCAGGCTGTCTGGCGCGCGAATGCCTTTCTCAAGACCCGGTACACGAGGTAGAGAAGCCCGAGAAAGCCCAGCCCCAGCCCAAGCAGCAACGGCCAGTATTTCTCGATCACCTCTGAGACCAGCTTGCTCGTGAGTTGCTTCATGGCCGTATCATCGGCATCCAGCTCAACCACGCCAACTTGCTGTGAGTAGGCCGCGTATTGTGCCTTCATGCTCTCGAAAATCTCTGTGTTGTCAGCAGAAAGGTCAGTCGTCTCGCCCGGATCGACCGAGATATCGAACAGCCGCCATTCGCCATCACCGCGCGGCGGGAAGTTGCGCGTGATCTTCCAGTTCCCCCTGTAGAGGGCGGCGTTACCGCTGACTTCGAAGCCGAAACTTCCATCCTCGCCATAGGTCTCGTCAGACTGGCCTGAGAACATCGGGAACGCGCTTTGGCCGTAGAACATCGAAGGATCGTATTCGACCTCAGCTGCATCAAGCAGCGTTGGCACCAGGTCCGTGACGTGCACCGGGGCATTGACAATGCCCCGCTCGCCAATGCCCGGACCAGCAATGACCAGCGGAACCCGTAGACCGCCCTCGCTGGCATAGAATTTGTACAGGTTGAAGGGCGCGGCGGAGACCGAGGCCCATTCAGGACCGATGGCTGTGAGGCTGCCGGGTTGACCCATGTTCTCAGGTGAGGTGTCGCGGCCTTCGATCCAGTTGACCAGATCGACAGCAACGCCGGTGAGGCCTTCAAACCGGCTCATCGCCGATTCCGGACCATTGTCGGATGTGATCACGACGATGGTGTTATCAAGCTTGCCGGTCTCATCGAGGTGTTTCATCAGGCGACCGATGTGGAAGTCCGCGGCTTCCATCATGCCGGCATTAACCTGCATCTCGCGCGCGGCGACCGTCTTTTCTTCCGCGGAAAGCTGGTCCCAGCGCCGATGGCCTTCTGGCGCGGTCGCAAGCTTTGTCGAAGATGGCACAATGCCAAGCTCAAGCGCGCGCTTGTAGCGCTCCTCGCGCATTTCATCCCAGCCTGCGTCAAACGTGCCGTTATATCCATCGATGAAGGACACCGGCGCTTGCACGGGAATGTGCACCGCTTGGAGCGACAGGAACCCAAGGAACGGTTTGTCGCTGTCGCCAGCGTCAATATATCCGATCATCTTGTCGACGAGCGAGCGCGACGAATAATAATCAGCGGGCAATTGGGTCGGCTTTCCGTCCTCAAACCAGGCGGTTGAGTCATGCGCCGGGAGATAGGATGAATTGTTGTAATTGCTGCCTCCGGTGGCATCCATCACGTAGGAGCGATCGAAACCGAAGGCGCTGGGCAGATTGGCACCAATTTCGCCGATGCCCCATTTGCCGGTCACGTAGGTCTGATAGCCTGCGCCAGAGAACAATGTGCCGATGGTCTGCTGGTTCTCCTGCCAGACCAAGGAATAGCCGGGCAGGCCCTCCATTTCGGGCGACAGGGTTTCGGCCAGAGTGCCCATGCCAACCTGATGGTTGTCCATCCCGGTCATCAGCATGGCCCGGCTCGGTCCGCAGAAAGGAGAGGTGTAATAGCGCGTGAGCATGGTGCCGTTTGCGGCCACACGATCAATGTTGGGCGTGCGCGAATTGCTGCCGTAGACGCCGAAATCCATGAAACCGACATCGTCGAACAGGATCAGCAGGATGTTGGGCCGCTTCGCCTCGGTATCGGGCGTATC
>JBCBKF010000049.1:0-12188 GCA_038522255.1 Pseudomonadota bacterium | reverse complement strand
CACGCTCTCTCCCAATTGGTAAACCGAATCGCGCCCGATTTCGTAAGCAAATTCATTGCAGACCAGCGCATTATACGCCTCATTCTCCGTGGCCGCGATCAGCACCTGATAAGGCGAGAGGTCGAGATTGTGCTCGGTTGCCTCGTTGAGGATCTCGCCGTGGTAAAAGGGCAGGCCTTCTCGCCGCGCCGCGCCAAGCCTTTGCCAGCTTTGATCCACCACCATGATCGGCGTTCCCAGCGCGCGCATTTCCTTTGCCAGAGCAATCGTCCAATCGGTTGACCCGACAATCAGAAGGCCCGGACGCAAGGAACCCTTGACGCGAAGCCAGCGGGCGACGCGATCAATCGTGAAGCCGTGCGCGACCACCGTGGCCACCACCACCGCAAAGCTGAGCGCGGTCAGCACCTTTGCACCGTCATTCCCGAGTTCCGTGAGGCGCAACGCAAACAGGCCTGAAATCGCCACCAGCACAATGCCGCGCGGAGCGATCCAGGAGATAAACAGCCGCTCGTTCCATGGCACCGAAGAGCCCGCCAGGCTGACCAGAACTGTCAGCGGCCGCACCACGAAAAGGAGCGCAACAACGAACAGCCAAAAGCGCTGACCTTCGGTCTGCAGCGGATTGAGATTGGTGATATCACTGAAACTCAGGCTTGAGGCGAGCAGGATGAAAATGCCCGAAACCAGCAGGACTGCGATGTTCTCCTTGAATGGATGGATCGATCGCAGGCTCGTGAATCCGGTATTGGCGAGCGTCACCCCCATCACCGTCACCGCGACCAGGCCAAGCTCGTGCTCGATCATATTGGCGAGCACGAAGACGGAGATCACGGCGATGAACAGGACCGGCACTTTCAGATATTCGGGGATCGCGCCGCGCGGAAACAGAAAAGCGATCAGCCTCGCAGCCGCGTATCCGATAAGCCCGGCGATGATTGCTGCGATGATGAGCGGCGGCACCGCGTCGATCAGCGTGGCTTCGGGTCGTTCGTTGCGAAGTCGAAAATACTCATAGGCAATGACGGCGCACAGAGCGCCAGTAGGATCGTTGACGATCCCTTCCCATTTGAGGATCGAATTGGGCCGCGCCTGCACATTCGCCTGCCGCAGCAACGGAATAACCACCGTGGGACCCGTGACGATCAGAATACCGCCGAACAGGATCGCGACCGGCCAGGCCAAGCCTGCAATGTAATGCGACGCCAGCGCGCCGAGCGCCCAACCAACGATCACCCCAATGGTCGCCAATCGGTAGACTGCGCCGCCGGTCTGGCGCAATTCGCGCAGGTCAAGGCTGAGCCCCCCTTCAAACAGGATGAGAGCAACCCCGATATTGACAGCGGGGATTAACAAGTCGCCAAATGCGGCGTTCGGATCGATCAGCCGCAGGCCAAGCTCGCCTGCAACCGGGCCCGCGAGAAAGCCCGCCGCCAGCATCAGCACAATCGCAGGCCAGCCCGTGCGCCACGCGATCCACTGCGCGCCGACGCCGAAGACGCCGACCGATGCTAACATGAGCGATTGCGATTCCATAATTGGTCTTGGCTTCCCTTTGCCGCATGGCGTGCGGGTTTATTCGCCTTCGAAATCCATCAGGACGCCAACGCTGACGCCCGCTTCGCTGAGTCGCTGAGCGCCGCTGAGATCGGGAAGATCGATCACGAACAGCGCATGGTCAACCCGCGCCCCCGCTTTGCGCAGCAATTGTGCGGTGGCAAGAGCGGTTCCACCGGTCGCGATGAGGTCATCGACGATGACGACGTTTTCGCCCGAATTGACCGCCGCTGGATCAATCTCCAGCCGATCCGTTCCATATTCAAGTTCGTAATCAATACCGATGGTTTCAACCGGCAGCTTGCCCGGCTTGCGCACGGGCACAAAACCCACGCCAAGCTCCACCGCCACCGCCGCGCCGAATATGAACCCGCGCGCTTCCATACCGGCGATCTTTTCCGCTCCGGCGGCCTTGGCAAGCGCGGCGAGGTGTTTCACGCTTGATGCCATGCCAACCGGATGTCCGATCAGTGTGGTGATGTCGCGGAATTGGATGCCGGGATGCGGAAAATCGGGGACGGTCCGCACCAGTTCCTTCAAATCCGCCACAGTGAGTTCCGGGGCCATACGCTGTCCTTTTCTAAGCAGCCGGGATGAAGGCTTGATCAAGCCGACACGCACACTGCGCAAGCGGCATGAAGAAACGCCCCATCATCCGCAAGGGATGACGGGGCGCTTTCGCGTTTCATCCGGCACCCGTGGGGCGCGCTCAGGCCTTTTTCTTCGGTTTCATGCCAGCCCAGATCTGCTTGTAAGACAGGAAACCAAGCAGCGTTGCGACCAATAAGAAGCCGATCACGTACCAGCCCGTCTGTTTGCGGACGACAAGAGTGGGCTCAGCGGTCCAGGTCAGGAACGCGGCCACGTCTTCAGCCATCTGCGGGACAGTTGCCTCGGTCCCATCAGCGTAGGTGATGAGATCGGGATAAAGCTGCGGCGGCATGGCGATATTGGCGTTGTAGAAGTGCTCGTTGAAATAGAGACCGACCGGCGTCTCCCATTCAACGCCGCCAGCGAGTTTCTTGGCCTTGGCCAAATCCTCTTCCGTCGGCTCGACATAGCCTTGTAGCAACGAATAGACGTAGTCTGATCCGTCCGGACGCGCTTTCGTGATCAACGAAAGATCGGGCGGATAGGCATTGTTGTTCGCCGCGCGCGCTGCGATTTCGTTGGGGTAGGGCGAGGGAAAACGATCCGTCGGTTCGGCCGGACGCATTGTCTGCTCACCGGTTACCGGATCAAGACCCGGCACGCTCCAGCTGGCTGCTTCCGCGCGGACTTCTTCTTCAGAATAGCCGAGTTGCTCGAGATTGCGGAACGCGACATATTTCAGACTGTGGCAGGCCGAGCAGACCTCTTTATAGACCTGATAGCCGCGCTGGAGCTGTTGGTTGTCCCACGTTCCGCCCACGCCATCGAAGGAGAAACCGCCTGCAGGCTCCAGCTTTTCCTCATGGAACGCATAATAGGGGGATTTCGTGGGGGCCGAATACTTCAGCGTGTCCGGCACAAGCGACCAGAGCAGCAATATGCCAACCAGGGCCAGGCCGAAAAGGATACCACCGAGGCGAATTGTCATGACCGAACTCTTTCTCGTTTTCGAGTCAGTGAAGATTTACAACACGTAAGGGCCAGGGGCGCTCGCGAGCGCCCCTGAGGTTTGGGTTTATTCAGCCGGTTGCAGCGCGCCACCGGGCAACTCGTCGCCACCAAACTTGGGCGGGGTCGGTCCAGCTGGCTTGCTCGGCTCGTCACTCGCCTTGCCAAGCACCGCTTCGGTGATCGAGAAAGGCAGTGGCTTGGGCACTTCGATCTGGCTGATGATCGGCAGGATCACTAGGAAGTGCAGGAAGTAATAAGTGGTCGCAACCTGGCTGACCAGAACCCAGGGCTGTTCAGCCGGCATGCCACCCGCGATGGTCAGAACGATCATCGTCAGCACCAGCACCCAGAAAAACTTCTGGAACAGTGGACGGTAGCTTCCCGAGCGCACTGGCGACTTGTCAAGCCACGGCAGGAAGAACCACACCAGGATCGAGCCGAACATCGCGATCACGCCCAAAAGCTTGGCCGGGACCAGCACGATGCTGGTGAACGGGATCACGAGGTCGCCGGTAAAGGCACGCAGGATCGCGTAGAACGGCAGGCAGTACCATTCAGGCACGATATGCGCCGGGGTCGAGAGCGGGTTGGCTTCGATGTAATTATCGGGGTGACCCAGAATGTTCGGGGCAAAGAACACAAAGGCAGCGAAGATCGCGAGCACAAGACCCAAGAACCAGCCATCCTTGGCGGTATAGTACGGGTGGAACGGTACTGTGTCGCTCTCGCTCTTCACTTCAACACCCGTCGGGTTTGAAGAGCCCGGAATGTGCAGCGCCCAGATGTGCAGGATAACAACACCCAGGATGACGAAGGGCAGCAGGAAGTGCAGCGAAAAGAAGCGGTTCAGCGTTGCTTCGTTCGGAGCATAGCCACCAACCAGCCACACCTGTAGCGGTTCACCGATAAGCGGGATGGCACCGAACAGGCCGGTAATGACCTGCGCACCCCAGAAGCTCATCTGACCCCAGGGAAGCACATAACCATGAAAGCGGTGGCCATCATGAGCAGGAATATCGTGACACCCAGCAGCCAGATCATTTCGCGCGGCGCCTTGTAAGATGAATAATACAGGCCGCGGAAAATGTGAGCATAGATGACGATAAAGAAGAAGCTCGCGCCATTCGCGTGCGCGTAACGCAGCATCCAGCCGTAATTCACGTTGCGCATGATGTGCTCAACCGAAGCAAACGCAACCGATGTGTCAGCTGCGTAGTGCATGGCGAGAACGACGCCCGTGATGATCTGGATCATTAGGAACAGACCGGCCAAAAAGCCGAAGTTCCACATGTAGTTGAGGTTGCGCGGCACCTGATAGCCACCGCCAACCGCATCATAAACCAGCCGCGGAAGCGGAAGTTTCTGGTCGATCCACTTCGTGAAGTCCGACTTCGGCTCATACTGTTTTGACCAGGCGAAACTCATAGCGTTCTCTCGTCTTTTTGCGTCTTAAGGTGTGTAAGGAGCTACGCAGCGTTAGCCCACTTGGATGATATCACCATCGATTTCGAATTCGGGCACGGTCAGGTTCTTGGGTGCCGGACCTTTGCGGATGCGGCCCGCAACATCATAGTGTGAACCATGGCAGGGGCAGAAATAACCGCCAAAATCGCCCTTGCTCTCACCCTGTCCTGCACCCAGCGGCACACAGCCCAGATGCGTGCAAACTCCTAGCGTGACAAGAATCGCCTCGTTCGCGGGATTGGTGCGCTCGGCAAGGGTTTGGGGATCGGGCATCGATGCCGCGTCATCGGCTTTCGCTTCGCTGACTTCCGCTGGCGTCATGCGCTTCACAAAGAGCGGCTGACCGCGGAAAACGGCTTTGAGCGACTGGCCCTCTTGAAGGGTCGAGACATCAACCCGGGTGGTGCTCGCAGCAAGCACATCCTTAGACGGACCCATCTGGCTGACGAGCGGGATAACCACTGCGCCAGCACCCACGCCGGCGAAGCTGACGGCAGCAATATGAATCCAGTCGCGGCGACGCACACCCTCTTCGGATGTGTCTTGCGTTGCGGTCATGTCAGCTCCGGTGGAAGCCATGTGCGTTTACCTTGCCTTTACTATGAAATGCGTTCGGGGCGTTCGTGTACAAATCGTGTTTTGGCATCTTCGCGACCTCGGTCAAAAGCGCGCAAGTCCCGTTGGGCTGTCGCTGCCAAGGTCTAGTCCGTTATCAAAAACTGGCGCGTCAATTAGCAAGATTACTCTCAAATCCAACTGATTTTTGAGCATCGCCCCTTCGCATAGGTGCAATCTGGCAAGCGGCCCGTTAGTCACAGCGCGATGAGCGCAATGTTCCGGCCATAACCAGCGGCACCTTGAAAAGAGGCTCTGCGATATGAGTGGTAACGCTCCGGATGTGGAAAAGTATCCCGCGCAAGATCATGAATTTTCCTGACCCCCGCTTCTGCTAGACACACGGCGATGTAGCCCGGCAAATCAAACCACCATCGAGCGACCCCGCCGCGTTCGGGAGCTGGCGTGAAATGCGCGTCCTGCGCGGCGGTGAAATGCGCGCGGAAAGGCGCATCGACCTCGTAACTCGCCTGCGCGATGGTCGGCCCGATTGCCGCTGCGACGCGCTCGGCCCTCGCGCCTAGCGCCTCCATCGCCGCCAGCGTATTGGCCAGCACGCCGCCATGCGCGCCGCGCCACCCCGCATGCGCCGCGCCGATCACGCCGGCCTCGGCATCCGCCAACAGGACTGGGCCGCAATCCGCCGTCACGATCCCGAGTGCAAGGCCACGCGTCGCCGTGACGACCGCATCCCCCTCTGGGCGGCCCGTGGGTGCATCCACCCAGGCTTGTTCCACAGTAATGACGTCGCTTGAATGCGTCTGGTGCGGGGTTATAACCGTCGCGCCCGGCGCGATCGCATCCGCCGCGCCCGCCCGCATCGCGCGGACCGCCTCCACCTCGCCCGGGCCACCGAAACCGAATTGGTGCGCGCCCCCCGCCGACCCGAAGAATCCATGCGCCAAGCCATCAAGATTGGGCGCGCGCTCAATTTCAAATTCAACCGCCAAGGCTGCGGGTCACCTGCTCGAACGTATCCCGAGAAAGGCCCTTTGCCGCCGCGATCCGCTCCAGCTCAGCCTTCATCAAGGCTGCGCGCGCAGGCTCGATCCGGCGCCAGCGGCCCAGCGGGGAGACAAAGCGCGCCGCGGTCTGCGGGTTGAGTGGGTCCAGCGCGAGAATGACATCCGCGATCAGGCGATAGCCCGAGCCATCCGCGGCGTGAAAACCCTGCGGGTTGCCGGCAAAGGCCATGTAGAGCGAGCGCACCCGGTTGGGGTTGCTCATTGTGAAATCCTTGTGCTCGGCGAGAGCGCGGACATGATCGAGCACATCGGGATGGAGCGAGAGCGCTTGCAGCGTGAACCACTTGTCGACCACAAGCGCGTTGTCTTCATAGCGCTCATAAAACGCCTTGAGCCGATCATCGCGCATGGGGCTTTCTATCCCGCTGAGCACCATCAGCGCGCCCTGCCGATCAGTCATATTATCCGCCCGGTCAAACTGTCGCGCCGCCATGGTCGCGGCGACTTCGGGATCGCTGGCGGCGAGCAGTGCAAGGACCTGCGTTGCCACCTTGCGCGCCCCAACTCCGGCAGGATCGGCGAAAGACACCGCATCGCAGCGCGCATAGAGCCCTTCAAGCTCACGCTTCAGGGTAAGGCCCAGCGCCGCCTTGATCTGTTCACGTTCAGCGTGGATCGCGCCCGGATCGGCCTTGCGCTGCACCTCGGGCGGGTCTGTTGGCAGGGGCGATGCCATCGCTTCGAACAGATAGGTCTCGCTCGGCAGCATCATCAGCTCGGCGCGCATCGTATCGTCCAGCGTATCGTCGCTCAGGATGGAACGCATTGCGTCGCTGATCGCTGTCTTGCCCGCCGCGCGCTCCGCCTCGTCCAACTCTCCGCGCGCTGCGGCCACAAGATGGCTGACGGCCAGTTCCTGCATCGCTTCGTATCGGGCAAAGGGATCATCATCGCGCGCCGCCAGAAAGCCCAGTTCCTCAAGGCCAAGGGTGCGATCAATGATTACCGGCGCGGTAAAGCCGCGATTGATCGAGACCACCGGATCATTGCCGACCATGGGCAGAGTAAAGGCTGCCTCAGCCTCGCCAAGTACGATCAACTGCTCCTCGCCCAAAGCGCCCGTGCCACGCGAATGGACAGCGATGCGCAAGGGGATGGGCATCGGCACCTTTTCGCTCTGGCCGGGTGTAGGCGGAATCGTCTGGCGCAGATTGAGCACAAGCTTGTCGCCGTCGACCACATGCTCCACCGCAATACGCGGCGTGCCCGCCTGGCTGTACCACAGGCGGAATTGCTCAAGATCAAGCCCGGCGCCATCCTCGATCGCGGTGATGAAATCCTCGCAGGTTGCCGCCTGGCCGTCGTGCCGCTCGAAGTACAGATCAGTGCCCGCGCGGAATTTCTCGGCGCCCGCCATGCTGCGCATCATGCGGATGACTTCGGCGCCCTTATTGTAGACGGTGGCGGTGTAGAAATTGCTGATCTCGCGAAAACTGTCCGGGCGGATCGGGTGCGCCAGCGGCCCTGCGTCCTCGGGGAATTGCGCCGCGCGCAGGATGCGCACATCTTCGATCCGCTTGACCGCCTCCCCCCGCATATCCTGGCTGAACAATTGATCGCGCAGCACAGTAAAACCCTCTTTGAGGCTGAGCTGGAACCAGTCCTGGCAGGTTACACGGTTGCCTGACCAATTGTGGAAGTATTCGTGCGCGATCACGCCTTCGACCGCGTCGAAATCCGCATCGGTCGCAGTGTCGCTGTCAGCCAGCACATATTTGGTGTTGAAGACGTTGAGGCCCTTATTCTCCATTGCCCCCATGTTGAAATCCGAAACGGCGACGATGTTGTAAAGGTCAAGATCGTATTCGCGCCCGAAGACCTCCTCGTCCCAAGTCATCGAGCGGTGGAGTGAGGCGAGCGCATGATCGGTGCGCGCGAGGTCCTCTTTGCGCACCCAGATGTTGCACTCAACCTTGCGGCCAGAGCGCGTCGTGAACGGCCCCGAACGCGCGACAAGATCGCCTGCAACCAGCGCGAAGAGGTAAGATGGCTTTGGCCATGGGTCATGCCATTCGGCAAAGTGCTTGCC
Source organism: Pseudomonadota bacterium (assembly GCA_038522255.1). Taxonomy (GTDB): domain Bacteria; phylum Pseudomonadota; class Alphaproteobacteria; order Sphingomonadales; family Sphingomonadaceae; genus Erythrobacter. The sequence goes on along the minus strand of JBCBKF010000049.1, from coordinate 3,896 downwards.
CTCACCGAGGTCACCATTGGCGGTGTTGTTGCCGTTGCACAGCAGGATCGGGAAGGCGTCTTTGGGCCCTTCCATCCGCACGCTGAAGGTCGAGAGCACATCGGGACGGTCAGGGAAAAAAGCGATGCGTCGAAAGCCCTCCGCCTCGCATTGCGTGCACAGCATGCCGTTCGAGGCGTAAAGGCCCATCAGCGCGGTGTTGGTGTTGGGCGCAATCTGAGTCGCGACGGTGACCGTGTGTGCGCTGCCGGTAAGCGTGATGACAAGGTCGGGCCCGTCCATCTCCCACACATCGCTCGCCTCGCCATCAACGGCGACGCCTGTAGGCGTGAGGCCATCCCCGTTGAGCCGCAATTCAGGCGAGGGCGCGGCCTTGGGATTGCGCTCCACGTTCAGTGTCGCGGTGACGGTGGTCTTCTCAATCCCCAGATCAAAGTGCAGCTTTGTTTGAGGGACCAACCAGGGATAGGGCTTGTAATCCTCTCGGCGGATCACGGGCGGCTCGGCCGGGGTGGGGGTGTCGTGGGCGGCGGCGGGGTCTGTTGCGATATCCATAGGAACACGATTTAGATTGATTTTGCGCTTCGTCCAGCGGCACAGCCATCCAAGATGGCGCATCTCTTCATTTTCGGGCTCGGCTATACGGCCAAGCGCATCACAGCGGCGGTGGAATCGCGCGGGTGGAGCGTCGCGGCGACGGGCAGCGCGGGCAATGTCGATTTTTCCGATGGTGACGCGGTCAAGCGGGCGCTGGACCGGGCGAGCCATATTCTCTCTTCGGTTCCACCCAGCCGTGAGTCGGGCAATGATCCGGTGCTCAAAGCCTATGCGCGCGCGCTTGAAGCCCGAGAGCTTTTTTACCTGTCCTCAACCGGCGTCTATGGCGATGCTGGCGGCGCGTGGGTCGATGAAAGCACGCCGACCGTGTCCGAAACCGGAGCGGGTCGCCGCAACGCTCGCGCCGAGGCGGACAAGGCTTGGCTGGAGATGGGCGCGCGCAGCTTTCGCCTGCCGGGGATTTATGGGCCGGGCCGCAGCGCGTTCGACCGGGTGCGCGATGGCCGCGCGCGGCGGATTGACCTGCCGAACCAGATCTTCAGCAGGGTGCATGTCGATGACATTGTGAGCGGGGTTGTCGCAGCGCTGGTCCAGGACGCGCCTCCAGGAGCTTACAATCTGGGCGATGACCTCCCCGCCAGCGGGAATGCGGTGACCGAGCATGCCTGCGCGCTCTTAGGCCTTGCGCCGCCGCCGCTGGAGACGCTTGAAGAGGCCAACCTGTCCGAGATGGCGCGCGGCTTCTACGCCGAGAACCGAAGGATCGCGAATGGAAAGGCCAAGCGGATGCTGGGGTGGACGCCTGAATACCCGACCTATTTCGAGGGGCTTGCGTCTTTGCTCTGAGGCGCGCTGTAGCTCGGGTGGCTACGGCTTCCAAAAGAGTACGTCTGCTTTGACCGCAGCGCGAGCACCATTCCCAGCACCGCCAAACCCATCCCGCTCGCGGTCAGCCAGGTCCAGCGATAATCCTCGAACAGGGTCGAGAGCAGCATTGCCACCGAAATCGTCAGGATCGAGTTGTAGGCCGTTCGCCCCGCGCCGATCTCACGCACCAGATTGTAATGCAGCGGGAAGGTGACCACCGATCCGATCAGCGCCAGATAGATGATCCCTGCCCAGTATTCTGGCTCAGTGGGCAGTGGCGGCGGCCCGGCGGTCAGCAGGGCAAAGGCGAGGTCAAAGCCCGTCCCGTACAGCATCGCCCAGGCAAGCAGGCTGACCATTGGCACAGCGCGGCCAACGGCATTGGCTTGCACCACATTGGCAAAGGACGCGGCGAGAATGCCCAGCATGGCAAGAACGATGCCGAGCCCGACATTGCCGCCAACAACGCCCGCATCAGGGTTTGCCTGCCATTCGTGGAACAGCAGAAAGGACACACCGACAATCGCAATCGCGCTGCCCATCACAAAGCCGCCATGCGCGCGTTCGCCCAAAAACAGCCTCGCCAGGATCGCATTGGGCACCATCAGCAGGCCGAACATCATCGCCACAATACCTGAGGTCACGTACAATTCTGCGTGATAGACGAAGAGGAAATTGCCGCTGAACTGGAACACACCTACCAGCGCAGCCAGGCGGTGCTCGCGCGCATTGAGCCTGAGCCGCCGCTGCATCAGCGCCGCCACCAGAAACAAGGCCGGGGTCGCCAGCGCAAAACGGTAGAAGACCGACCATGCCGCTGGCACTCCTCCGATCTGGCCGGTGATCACCAGCCAGGTCGACCCCCAGATCGATCCGGTGATTATAAACGGCAGGATGACGCGCAGCCGCAGCATTCCGGTAGGCTCCTCGCTCATAGGCTGGCGATTGCTTTGCCGAACGCCTGCGCATCTTCATCGCGCGTGTTCCAGGCGGAGACAAAGCGCGCCGCGTCCTCGCCCCAATCGTAAAACTCAAAGCCTTGCGCACGAAGGGCCTCGCGTTCGGCCGCGGTGAGGCGCACGAACAGCTCATTGGCTTCTACCGGGTGCATGAGGCGTGTCCCACAGCCCGTCGCGATTTCCTGCGCTGCGGCGTTGGCGTGGGCGGCATTGGTGAGCCACACATCGCCTTTAAGCATGCCAAGGATTTGCGCAGCGAGATAACGCCCCTTGCACTGCAGGTGGCCCGCGCGCTTGCGGCGATAGCGGACCTGCTGCGCGGCCCCGGGATCGAACAGGATGACGGCTTCGGCATTCATCCCGCCATTCTTGATGAACCCAAAGGCAAGGCTGTCAACACCCCCGCTCGCCGCTTGCGCCGCGTCTTGCGCGACGCCGCCAAGGAATGCCGCGGAATTGGCAAAGCGCGCGCCATCCATATGGAGGCCAAGCCGCCGCTGCTTGGCAAAGTCGCTGAGCGCGGCCAGCTGATCGGGGGTGTAGGTCCGGCCATATTCGGAGGCCTGAGTGATTGAGATCGCGTGCGGCTGGACCTGGTGCACATCATCGCGGATCGGATCGATCGTCCGTGCAATTTCGTCAGGCGCCAGCTTTGCTCCCGTGCCCAGAACATGGATCAGCTTGGCGCCATGGAGAAAGAAACCGGGCGCGCCGCCCTCGTCGACTTCGATATGCGCCTCTTCGTGGCAAACAACCCCGCCATGCGGCGCGCACATCGTGCCAAGCGCAAGGCAATTGGCCGCCGTTCCGGTCGCCACCCAGAGCGCGGCGCATTCGCGCCCGAACAGATCGGTAAAGCGCTCGTCCAGCTCCGCTGACAGCGCATCGCCATCGTAAGGGTTGTCGGCGGCATCGGCGGCGCGCATGGCGTCCCAGACAGCGGGGTGGACTTGAGCGGCATTGTCGGAAAGGAATTTTGTCATCGCAAAACGCGCTCTAGCCGCGCAGCGGGTTATGACAAGGGACAGGAGCGATCATGACGGACACGAACAGCGTAACGATCACGCACGAAGACGCCCCGCATGGCGGTCGCTATGTGGCAAAGGTTGAAGGCGAGGCAGATACAGGCCACCTCGATTGGGAGCCGTCTGACGATCCCGATATCCGCGTTGCCACGCACACCATCGTTCCCCGGGAAATCGGCGGGCGCGGTGTTGCGGCGCAGCTGGTAGAGCGCTTGATCGCCGACGCGCGCAGTGATGGTTTCCGGATTGTCCCGCAATGCTGGTATGTCGCCAAGAAGTTCGATGAGAACCCCGATTGGGCGGACCTCAAGGCCTAAAGTGCCACGCCTTGATGCTGCTCTTCGAGCTCAGAGAAATCAGTCGCCGAGATGGTTTCAAGTATCGCCGTGCGCACCTCACGCGCGCGCTCAATCGGGATGCCGGGAATGGAGAACTCTCCCCCCGCCATACCCAAATACAGCGTCGCATAACCAAACCGACGTGCAAA
>JBCBKF010000048.1:0-12246 GCA_038522255.1 Pseudomonadota bacterium | reverse complement strand
GCGTCATGACGTGCCCGGCGTGCTGGCCAGCCTCGCGCCCACCTATCCCGATTACGCCGCGCTGAAGGCTGCCCTTGCCGCCACGCCCAAGGCCGACCGCGCCCGCCGCGACGCCATCCGCATCAACATGGACCGCTGGCGCTGGCTGGCGCGCGACCTTGGCACGATCCACCTCATTACCAATGTGCCTGAGTTTCAGCTGCGCCTGCGCGCGGGCGCGAAAACCTTCACCTACAAGACAATCGTGGGAAAGCCGGGCCGGACGGCAACGCCGCAACTGGCCGAGGATGTTTCCGGAGTGGTGTTCAACCCCACTTGGACCGTGCCGCAATCCATTGTCGTTGGCGAAGGGTTGGGAGCGCGCGTTCTCAACAACCCCGCCTGGGCAAAGAAGAACGGTTACAAGGCGACCAAGGGCGCGAATGGCTGGATCACCGTGGTGCAGCAACCGGGGCCGGGCAATTCACTGGGTCGGATGAAGCTGGAAATGCCCAACCCGCACGCGATATTCTTCCACGACACACCGACGCGCTGGATGTTTGACAAGGAAGGTCGCGCGCTGAGCCATGGCTGTATCCGCACCGAGAAAGCTCTCCAGCTGGCGATGACGGTTGCCATTCTTGGCAAGGCGGCGTCGAAAGACGAGGTGGTCGAAATTGCGACTTCGGGCAAATACACCAAGGTGTTTCTCGAAGAAGAAAAGACCATCCCCGCCTACATCACCTATTTCACGATGGGCACCAACACCGATGGCGAGTTGACCACGTTCAAGGACATTTACGGCCGCGACGCTCCGGTTCTCGCCAGCCTCGATCAACCGCGGCAGGAAAACCGCGCGACAGTGAGCGATGATGAGATCATCGTGATCGAGAATGATCCGCGGGCGGGGGGTTAGATATCAATTGAGCGCGCATTCGAGCGCTATCTCCCGACGGTAAAAGACCGCCGCCGGAATCGCATAAACCAGAGCGATCAACGCACCGGCCCAAGGCTCGTTGGTCGCGAAGACCAGCCCAAAAGCGATCGAGAGCGCCGTCGCGCCTCGAAGGGCAATCATCAGGCCGAAAGGCCGATCCAGGATTGGGCGAATCAGGCGGGCCACGATTGCGCCCGCGATCAGCAGGCAAAGGCTGGTCGCGATCATGCCCGCGGCGAAGGCAATCGCGAAAGCCATGGCCAGAACCTGAATACCAACGTACCAAAGTCGCAAGCTCTCCGCATCATGGAATATGACGGGTGCCATAAACACTAGCGTGATGAGCAAAGCACCGATCAAAAAAGCTTTGAGACTGGCTGCTGCGATTGAGCGAAATTCAACCGTCGGGGCAAAAGTGGCCTTGGAAGGCATCGCCCTAAAACGCTCCCGGCACATACCTTTGCAAGGCAGTTGGCCGATCGGGTTGCAGCGCTTTCAGATCGCCGCGCATCGCAATGCTGCCGTCCTCCTGCAGGCCGATGCTGTCGGCAAACAGCAGCCGCCCGCCCGACAGCTGGCGCAAGGCGACACGAAAATCCGCCTCGCCCATGGCAAAGCACCCGTTCGAACGGCCCATTCTGCCCCAGCGCGCCAGGTGCGCCGGCTCTGCATATTTCGCGCGGTGCATCACGATATAACGCCGCAGGGCCGCTTCGTTGGTCGGGTCGAGCCCGCCCAGACGCACCGATGTGCCATAACGGCCCTGATACCACTCCCAGGTCACATAGGCCCCGCGCGAACTCGCATTTGAGCCTTCGACGTTCGAATAGTGGTTGAGCCAGCCATCGTGCTCAGGATCGGAGCCTGCGCCATGGCTGACGTGGAAGCTTTGCACCTCCTGCCGATCCAGATTGACGAAGTGGAACCGTTTCTGCGCAGAGTGCAGGCCGTAATCGGCAATGCCGACAATGTCGCGCTTCCAGATCGCTTCGCCTGCGCGGGCCAATTCATCGCTGGCAATCTTGAACAAGACGCGATCGCGCGCAGAACCCTTCGCAGGCTGCGCTGCGATCCTGGCAGGAAGCGCCATCGCCGCGCCCGTCACCAGAGCACCTTTCAAGAGATCGCGTCTGTTCATATCACCATTCTAATACACCAATGGTAGCGCGCAAGTGAACGCGATGGTTCCCGGCAGTCTTTGGGACTAAGCCGCCTTCCATCATGGACGAGTGCTCTCATGAATTTCCTTGGCTGCCATGCCAAGTTTTATGACGCCGGGCATGTTGGCCTTGATCGTGTCGCCGATTGTGGCCAGCTTGGCGAGACGCGGGTCGCCCTCGGCCATCATGCGCGCCACTGCCGGACCCGTTGGGTGCAGGCGGCTTCGGGCGTTCCAGGCGTTGATCTTCTCATTGCCCGAAAGGATTGCGGTGCTCATGAGATTGGCCATCACCGCGTAAGGATAGTCCGCCGTGCTGTCGGTCAGCGGAGCGGGCGGCACCAGAGCGTTCTTTTCCTCATCGGTCTCGAAATTGGCTTCGATAAAGGCCGCTAGCGCCGCGCTGTACGGCACGAACGGCGCCTGGGCGAGTTGCAGCGTGATCGTATTGCCATCGAAGAAGGGCCGTGTTTCGTCGCGCACGCTAAAGGGCACGGCGGTGGCGGTGCAGTTGATGAACAGCGTGTTGTGCGGCAGCTCCACGCTTTCATTGGCAAAGTGCATCGCGCCGGGCTCAATCTTCGTCACGTGCCCCTGACGATAGACGCTTTCGATCTGGCGCAGCAGAGCGACTTCGCCTTCAGAGATCACCGCGTAGTGGAACATTGTGGGCGTCACACTCTCATCAAGCCGCAGCATTGTGCCGCGCTTGCCAAGCTCGTCGAACATCTCCTCGCCGCTATCCGACATATTGGCCGCTTCAACGAGGTCGATCTGGAACTTGATGAGCCCCTCGATTTCGTGAAAGGCGGGCTGGAGTAGCTTGCGGTTGAACATCCAGCTGTCGCGCGGGCGAACCCAGCCGATCTTGCCCGCTGGCACACCTGCTTCGAGCAGCCATACGGCGGTGTCCATCGCCGTCTTGCCCCCACCAATGATGACGTAATGATCGGGCAGATTGCCCGTATCCTTCCACAGGCCGGGAAGCTCACCGGGGATGGCGAAGCGCGTGCCATCGGCGATCTCGAAAGCGGGCCTGTGCGTCGAGGGGACCGAGGTCTTGAAGAAGGTTCCATCGACCAGCTTGCGGCGCGTGTGGATTGTGATGTCTTCGCCCGATAGGATGCCGCTGACTGTGTGCTGCTCGCCCTTGCGCGAGACATATTCGGTGAGCGGAAGATACTCGACCCGGCCGCTTGGGATCAGGCGCTCGCTCATCAGCTTGCCATAATAGGCCAGGATTTCGGCGTGCGGGGCGAGAGGGAACATGCCCGCATTATGGCCGCGCGTATCGCGCCGGTCGGGGCACAGCTCCATCGAGTTGACGCCATAGGTGGCACTTGGTTGGTGCAGCGCGACAAAGGGATAGGCGTCGTTCCAGTGCCCGCCTGGCTTGGCGTGTTTGTCAACAATGGTGATGTGGCAGTCGGGATCCTCGTCGAGCAGCGTATCCGCAAAGGCGAGGCCGACCGCGCCTGCGCCAATGACGAGATAATCGGTACCGAGCGTGGCCATGCGAGTGTTCCTTGATTGCGATGCGGCCATGGACTGACTGCCCGAGCCAACTTCCGCCCTTATCACCCCTCGCGGTGCGCGACCATGCCCAAAGACGGCAGCAACCGGCTGTCGCCTTGTGCGCCGCTAGCTGGAACTCAGCTGCATCGTGTCGCCATTGATCTCAACCCGGTTAAGGCGTCCAAGATAGGATTGCCCCAGCAAGGACACGTCAAGGCCGCGCGGCACAATCACCGCATCGACATTGCGCTGGATAAGATCGCCGATCGCCACTTCGTCAAGCCGGGTGGGGATGCCGAGCACAGTGCCGCTGGCGCCGCGTCCAATCGGCCGAATGTCGTTGTCATTCCAATACAGGCCAGCGGCCCGTGCGTCCTCGCCCGTCAAGGCGATCACGCTTGCGCCTGTGTCAACGAGCATGCGGGTTTCGGCGCCGTTGACGCGGGTGGCGGCGTAGAAGTGGCCATCACCGCGCCGGACAAGCATCTCATCGCCGCCATACCATGCGGCGTCGGCCGAGTTGTCATCACGCGAATTCTCGGGGGTTTCGGGAACGGAGCCAGCGGCTGGCTTACCGCCCAGGAACGCGAGCATGTCGGATCCTTCGCGGGGGATGGCGAGATAGGTAAAGCCCAAAATCAGGGCGGCAATGAAGGCAAAGCGCGCGGTCATTGTCGATTTGATACGCCCCAGAGGTTAAGCGGGTTTAAAGCGCCTGCTTTTCAAACGCGGTGTTCGCATCCGCCATCGCGAGCATCGAGCGGGCGTGGCGTGCGGCCACTTCGCGCTGATCGTCGCCATATCCCCCGCCCAGCGCCGAAGCGATGGGAAGCCCCCGCGTGCGGGCTTGTGCGACCACATACCGATCGCGCGCGATCAGCCCTTCATCGCTTAGCGCCAGACGACCAAGCTTGTCGTTGACGTGGGGGTCAACGCCTGCCTGATAAAATACGAAATCGGGTTGGAAACTGTCGAATGCCCGTGGAATGTGGTCCTCCAGCACCGCCATATAGCCTTCGTCATCAGCGTCGTCGGGCAGGCCGATATCAATGCTGGAGCGCGCCTTGCGCACCGGGAAATTCTTCTCGGCGTGGATTGAAAGGGTGAAGATGTCAGCATTGGCTGCGGTGAGGCTGGCAGTGCCATCGCCCTGGTGAACATCGAGATCGACGATCAGGATGCGCCGGGCGTGTCCTTGCGCGATCAGGCGGTTAGAGGCGACCGCGAGATCGTTGAACACGCAATAGCCCGCACCGGTATCGGCAAGCGCATGGTGGCTGCCCGCTGCGCTGTTGGCGGCGTAGCCATGCTCCATGGCAAGCTGCGCGGCGAGCCACGTACCCCCATTGGTGTGGCGCACCCGGTCGCGGATGCGGGTGGTGACCGGAAAGCCGATGCGGCGTTCCTTCTCACGCGGGACGTTCGCGTTGAACACCTGCTCGACATAGGCCGGATCGTGCACCGCTTCGATCCACATGCGCGGCATGGGATCAGGCGCGTGTTCGGTGATCGCTGCCTTGCTCGCCCGCAATTCCTCCATGACGAGGTAGTACTTGTCGAACTTGAACGTCCCGCGCTCTGGACGCGGGGCCATGTAATCGGCGTGGTGGACGACGTGGAGCAATTCGGTTCGTTCTCAGCCGCCAAATAGTCGCTGCAAAAACCCGCGCCTTTGAGGTGTCGTTTTAAGGCGAAGTTCCTTACACGCTCCCTTGTCACCTTCGAATTCGTCATGTTTGAAGGGGCAATATGTGGCAGCCAGCGCGAGCGGAATTTCAAAGATGACATCCACGCTATATTCCGGCTCGCTCGCATCGTCTTCTGCTTGCTCTACACGTTTCGCACGTTCGATAGTCTTCCCGATGTCCGGGACTGGTCCAGAGCTTTCCAAGTGGGATCGGTCCTCATCGCCTTGATGCCAAATCGACCAGACGAGCTCACCATTCTCGAACCATCGAGCATCCGAATACATGACCGTTTCGTTGACGCTCACTGCGATAATCGGGTGGGTAGCGCTTAGCGCTTTGCAGCGCTGATTGTTGAAGAACTCTTCCGGAGCCCAGACCACGGTCCAACCGCCCTCCAAGCTCACCACGCAATACTCGAAATCGGGAAACTCTGCTGAACTGCCAGTCTCAACTGCGTCAATTGCCGACAAGATGTCGAGGATAGGCGCTTGGGTTCCGATCCAGCTAATGCGATATCCCATATCAGCTACTCCGCTAGCGATTTAAGCTCATCAAAGATCGCGTCTTCACCGCGGCTCGACGTGTTGCGCCAAGTCGTCGCGGTACCGGCGTTTACCAGTTCGCCTTGTGCGGTAAGGACGAGAAGGCTCGGCGTCCCCGGCAAATCCTCCACCCCAAAGCGCTGCGCGATCTCAAGGTTATGTCCATCGCCTTTTTGCGGCATTCCGACATTGACGAAGACCAGCTCGTATTCGCGCGCGATCAGCGTCGCAAAGCGCTCGGTCCCCAGCCAACCGGCGAGCGCACGGCTGTCATGGCACCAATTCGCGCCCATTACGAGCAGCACGCGCTTCCCGCTCTCGCCAGCTCGCTCCAGCGCCGCATCAACATCCGCCTCGGCGTCCTCGGAGACGTCGTAAGAGGCGGCTTCGGGATAATCGTGACCGCCATCCAGCAAGGCACTGCCAGCCCGAGCGAGAGCCGCCCCGCCAATCAGCAACGCCGCTGCCATCAATCCGGCAATCAGAGGCTTGATCACTCGGCAGCCTCGGCCGCATGCGGATCGAACGCCACGGCTTCGCCGGCTTCGATCCTGGCCGCTTTCTCTTCGACAAGCTTCACGATGTGATCGAGCGTGTCCTCATCCTCCACCGTGTGCGCCTTGACGCCTGAGAGGTAGACCATATGCTTGCCATTGCCGCCGCCCGTCAGCCCGATATCGGTTTCGCGCGCTTCGCCCGGACCGTTGACGACGCAGCCCAGCACCGAAAGGCTCATCGGCGTCTTGATGTGCTCAAGCCGCTTTTCCAGCGCTTCGACCGTGCGGATCACGTCAAAGCCCTGGCGCGAGCAAGACGGGCAAGACACCACACGCACGCCGCGGGTCCGCAGGCCCAGCGCCTTGAGCATTTCGTAGCCGACCTTGACCTCTTCCTCGGGCTCCGCCGAGAGCGAGACGCGGATCGTATCGCCAATCCCCGCCCACAAGAGCGAGCCCATGCCGATCGAGCTCTTGACCGTCCCGCCGATCAGTCCGCCAGCCTCGGTAATGCCCAGGTGCAGCGGGCAGTCGACCGTTTCGGCAAGGCCATGATATGCAGCAACCGCGAGGAACACGTCGGAGGCTTTCACCGCCACCTTGAACTTGTGAAAGTCGTGGTCCTGCAGCAGGTTGATGTGATCAAGCGCGCTTTCGATCAGCGCCTCAGGGCACGGTTCGCCGTATTTCTCCAGCAGGTCCTTTTCAAGGCTGCCCGCATTGACGCCGATGCGGATCGCGCAGCCATTGGCTTTGGCGGCACGCACGACTTCGGCAACTTTCTTGTCGCTGCCGATATTGCCCGGATTGATGCGCAGGCACGCCGCCCCGCCATCGGCCGCTTCGAGCGCGCGCTTGTAGTGGAAGTGAATGTCAGCGACGATCGGAATGCGCGCAGCCTTGGTGATCTTCTTGAAAGCGGCGGTCGATTCCTCGGTCGGGCAGGAGACGCGGATGATGTCGCAGCCGACCTCTTCGCAGCGTCGGATCTGGTCCAAAGTCGCCACTGCATCTTCAGTAGGCGTGTTGGTCATCGTCTGCACGCTGATGGGAGCGTTGCCGCCCACCGGGACATCGCCCACCATTATTTGGCGGCAGGGCCGCCGCTCAATATCGCGCCAGGGTCTAACAGAAGCCATGGCGCGTATATAAGCCCAGCGCGATGACGGGGCAATGACCCAGAACGAGCCCGTGAGCGGGTGCGCTTGAACTTATCGCTCTGATTGCCAGTCTGCCGGGTGGCTTGGCCGTCCCAAGGCAAAGCCCTGCGCGTAGATAATGCCAAGGTTTTGCAAGGCCTGGAGGTCTTTCATGGTCTCGACGCCTTCGGCGATCAGCGCGCATCCCGTTTCACTGGCAAACTGGACCATCGCCGTTGCAAGCGCGCGGCGTGCGGGATCTTCATCGACGCCGACGATCAAATCGCGGTCCATCTTGAGCAGGTCCGGGTGCAATTCCACCAGGTGCTGAAGGCCAGAAAACCCGGCCCCCACGTCGTCGATGGCAATCCACGCCTTGTTTCTTAGCCGGTCAATCGCGCGCTTGACGGCGCCGTAATCGGAAATGGTCTGGTTTTCGGTTAGCTCGATCACCAGGCGATCAGCCAGGCCATGGGGGATGAGAGACCAGAAGGCGTCGTGGACCATCGTGCTCGGCGAGACATTGATAGAAATGAACTGGCCCGGGCCAATGCATTGCAGTGTTGCGAGCGCGTGCGCGGCTGCGTGCATCTCCAATTCGAAACGCCTACCGGCAAATTGCGCGGTCTCAAACAGCGCGCTCGGCGATTCATCGGGACGATTGGTGCGGCGCAGCAGACATTCATGACCGATCAACCGCCGCTGTGCGATCTCGACAATGGGTTGATGATAGATTGTGAGCGCCCCCTCCTCAAACAGCGCGTCGAGTTCTTGATTGGCGGCCTTTTCGTGTTCCTCGATCTCAATCCGGCTCTCGATCTGATCGCTGATGATTGCGGCGGCCGATCTCAGTAGCCGCATGTCACGCTCGGTGATTTCGGGGCGGGGTTGATGGCTGTAGCAACACAGGCTGCCGTGAACGCTGCCATCGCGTCGTTTCATCGGGACGCTGAAGTGCGAGCCGACCCCCAACTGGGTCGTCACGGGCAGATCACGCGCGGCTTCGTACGCGCTGACATCGCAGATGCGCTGCGGCAGGTGCCCCTTGATGACGAGCCAACAAAGGCTGTTATCGTTGGAGTTCGTCGTGCCCGGCTTGAGTTCGGTCTCGCCATTGGCCGACACATGCGTGAACACGCGGTGTGTTTGGCCAACCTGACGGGAAATGAAGGCGACATCCATATCAAGATGTGCCCGCACCGTTTCCAGGATGTCATTAACAGGATCGAGACTCCGAACGTCCTCAAGAACTGTGAATGTGGAATTCCGACTGGAAAAATCAAGAAGCTCGGCGATGTTGCTCATGCGCGCTTATCCATCACGAGCCGCAAAGCCTACGTTGTCATCACGCTTGCAGTCATCCCCTAAGCCTGCCGGACCACTTCCTTTACCGCGCCAAAAACGTCACCAGCGAATCAGAGGGGGTACAGCAAGGCGACCGATCAAGGCCCAGATCAGAACAGGGATGGTGTGCCAGATGCCGACATGCGCCACCGTATCGAGCGGGCAGGTGATGTTGTAGGCAAGAGCGCCCAACGAGCCAGCTGCAAGTCCAGTCAACCAGCCTGCGCGTTCGAGCGCTACAGGCGCGCCGCGGCGCATAAAGAGGACCCCGGCCAGCGCGATCACAAGGCCAGCCATAGTGCCGAAAGCGCCGCACTCCCAATACCACGTGAGAGGGTCTTCGAGTACGCTGATCGCGCCGCTGGCATGATCGTGGTTCATTTCAAGCGAAATGGTCATAATGATCGCGACAACCGGCACCACGCCAAGCATGGTAGCGCTCCAATACGGCGCCGATCCGCGCCCGCCGACGCGCGGCAGAGCGCCCGCCACAAGTGCGGATGTGCTGGACGCACCGAGCAACAGCAAAAGACCGTTGGTGATCCAGTCAAAGGCGGATGCCTCGCCGGTAAGCATGCCGAACCAGAATTCGAAAATTGCAATACAGCCAACGCCGGCCACCAAAGCGGCAAAAGCAACTAGCGCTGCCCCGTAGGCGGGGCGGACCCGTTCGACAGGCGTAAGCTCCTGTGTGAGAGCCGCGATCAAGTCTTCGCGTGAGGCTTGTTTTTGCATTCCTATTCTACTTCTTCAACGTAGGTGGCGAGTTTCTTCAAGCCACGGTGAATGTTCACTTTGACAAGGCTTTCGCTTTGCCCTGTTTTTTCGGCGGCCTCTCGCACGGACAGTCCGCTGATTTTAACCAATTCTATCACCCGCGCCTGCTTTTCGGGAAGTTTGCTTAAAAGCCGGTCAAGGCTGACGCGCGCCATGACGACCTCTTCATCGCTGTCTTCTACGGCGTCGTCTTCCATCAGTTCCTTACTGTCGTGCTTGTAAACTTTGCGAAGGTGATCGACCCAGCGATAACGCGCAATCGCGGCAAGCCACGGCAGGAAAGGTCGTGCGGGGTCCCAGGTCCCGCGTTTGGTGTAGAACGCAATGAGCACCTCCTGCACCAGATCATCAATCTGATGCGGGGGTACCCGGCGGCGATAATATCGTTCCAGCCACAGGCCCACCTCGCTGAGCAGGACGTTGCAGGCGGCTTTATCGCCGCTTTGCGCTGATCCCATCAGGCGGGCAAAGGTGGGCTCGTCGGCAATCATCTTGACGTGGACCGATTACGCGGTTTTCAGCTCACTGGTGGGCGGTACGCTTAGCCCGCTCACTTTTCCAAGTACCCAGTCCAGGCTGATGACGCCCGGACCGCGGGTAACAATCACTGCGGCAAGCGCCGTAACCATCATGAACCAGCCGGAGAAGTGGTCGAACGTCGGGAACACGAAGACCTGGATGGTCAGTGCCATCATGAACAAGCCAAAGGCCGAAAACCGGCTGAATACGCCCAGGAAAAGCAAGAGGGGCAGAGCGAATTCGGCATAGATGCTCATCGGTATGGCCAGGCTATCAGGGATCGGGAGCCCGTTAATCTGGATGCCGAATAGATCGTACGGGTTCGAGCGAAAGACATCGCCAAACAGGAATGACTGATTCTCATTGGCTGTGAACCAAGTGCCCTCGACGATCTTCGTCTTGTATGAGTTCCAGAAGATCATTCCCAGACCGATCCGGGTGATCAGCAGAACGATGTTCTCGATTATCGGACCGGAAAGAGCGGCTGTAAGCCGAGCCCAGAGTGATGTCATAGCGTTCATTGTGGTTTCCTCCTGATAGGCAGCTTTTGCCCGGCCGTGATCTGCCTGATTGGCCGGGCCAACGCTGCGTCGGGGTTAGCGCTTGACGGGCTTCAGCGAGCCATTGCCCTTGGGTGTCTTGATCGAGGTGCAGGTGCCCTTGTCGACATATTTCCAGGCATTGCCCTGGTAATCACGGGTCGAGGTTCCGGCGCAGCTTGTGCCAGGGCCTGCGGCGCAATCGTTCTTGCCCGCCAGGCTGACGCCGTAGCATTTCTCTTTCGCACCAGCGGCGGCGACCGGAGTGGTGGCGAGGCCTGCCGAAACGGCGGCGGTAAGGGCGATGGCGCCGAGGCCGGCGATCGTAGTCTTGTTCATGGCGTGTCTCCTGCAAAATCTGTTGTGTTAATATGTTGGGCGCACCTGTTGGGCAGCGCTGACAGTGAATTCGCCACCATGAGCTGATCGGTTACAGATTTTTTGAGTGAGCACGCAAAGGCTGCGTCGGTTTTCATCCCGATCCCCCCTGAGGCGCAACCCCATCACACACCCATAAAGGAGCGTAACGCATCGCGCGAACCAAGCGAACTGTTTTTGCGCCCATGGTGTTGCGAGTGGGGGCAACCTTTGGATAGACTCATGCGACAAGGTATAAGTGATATGATCGATCTGCATTCACCGATTGCCCCGTTTGGCGGGTTTGGGCTCGGACTTCGCCGGGTGCACTACGACGATTTTCTGGCCGATTCCCCGGTGCCAGTCGATTTCGTCGAGGTGATCAGCGAGAATTACATGATCGAAGGCGGCCGGCCGCTGCGCATTCTGGAGGAAGTGCGTGCCCGGCACCCGGTGATCCTGCATGGCGTTTCGATGTCGATCGGATCGGCGGCGGGCCTTGACGAAGGCCACCTTGCAAAGCTCAAGGCGCTCGCTCAACGCATTGAGCCCTTGTGGGTGTCGGACCATTTGTGCTGGACCCGCACCAGCGCGCATAACAGTCACGACCTTTTGCCCTTGCCCTTGACGGGCGAGGCCCTGGGTTTGGTGTGCGCCAATATTGATCACGCGCAAGAGACGCTTGGCCGGGCCATGCTGTTTGAAAACCCGTCCTCCTATCTCACCTTTCCTGATGACGAGATGAGCGAGTGGGAGTTCCTGTCCGAAATGGCGCGGCGCACCGGCTGTTTTCTGCTGCTCGATGTTAACAACATCTACGTCGCGAGCCAGAACCATGGCCTTAGCGCAGTCGACTACCTTGAGGGCTTGCCGCTGGATAGGGTGCGGCAGATCCACCTTGCGGGCCATGATCCCGCGACGCAAGATCGCCCCGTCATCATCGATACTCATGATCGCGCCGTGAGCGATCCGGTCTGGGAGTTGTATCAGGAGGCGATGGCGCTTATCGAGCAGCCTGTGGCCACGATGATCGAGCGTGATGAAAGCATCCCGCCGCTGCCCGAACTCCTCAGCGAGCTTCAGCGCGCGCGCGACATTGCCCGCGGTGTCGCCCGCGCATTCGAGCCTGCATGAGCCTGGCGGAGCAACAAGCCGCGTTCATGCGCGCGATCCTTGATGAAGGAGCGCCGCTGCCAAAAGGCTGGGGTAATTCCCACGCGCTCGGCCTCTCGGTCTATCGCGGTAATTACCGCT
>JBCBKF010000047.1:0-12295 GCA_038522255.1 Pseudomonadota bacterium | reverse complement strand
TCCTCACCGGCAATCTGTTCGGCGATATCCTCTCTGATCTTGCAAGCGCAGCGGTTGGCTCGATCGGGCTGCTTCCCAGCGCCTCGCTCGGCGCGCGCCAGACGCGGCACGGCACCTTTGGTTTGTACGAGCCGATTCACGGCTCTGCACCTGACATTGCCGGTGAAGGCAAGGCGAACCCGATGGCGACAATTCTGTCTGCTGCCATGATGCTGCGCCACTCCTTTGGTCGAGCATCGGAGGCTGCTCGGATCGAGGGAGCGGTTGAGCGGGCGCTGGCCGATGGGGTGCGCGGCGGCGATCTTGGCGGTGAACTGGGGTGCGAGGCGATCGGCACTGCGGTGCGAGAGCGATTGTAAGTCTGTCCATGCCGCTTGAACTTGCCATCATCCTGCCCACGCTCAACGAAAGCGGCAATCTGGCGCCTTTGGTGGAGCGCATCGAAAGCACTTTGGGCACTGAGGGCTGGGAAGTCCTGATCGTCGATGATGACAGCAAGGATGGCACTGCGGATGAAGGCCGCGCGCTCGCGCTGACCGATACCCGCGTGCGGGTGATCCAGCGGATCGGGCGCCGAGGACTTGCCAGCGCTGCGATCGAGGGGTTTTGTGCGACCGCTGCACCCTATGTTGCGGTGATGGACGCCGATCACCAGCACGATCCTGCCCTGCTCCCCGGGATGCTCGCGACGCTGCAAGCCGGTGAGGCGCAGATCTGCGTAGCGAGCCGCTTTGCCGAAGGTGCAAGCACCGCGAACTGGGCCAATCCCGAGCGAGAGAAGCTCTCCGGCTTTGCCAATGGGATTGCGCGCCGGATCACCGGGGTTGCGCTGACCGACCCGATGAGCGGCTATTTCATGCTTCCCACCGCAACCGCGCGGCGCTTAGTGCCACGGCTTTCGGGGATCGGGTTCAAAATCCTGCTCGACCTGCTCGCAACGTCCCACACGCAGATGCAGGTGCGCGAGTTTCCGCTCAATTTCGCCGCCCGCCGCGAAGGAACCAGCAAATTGGACCGCGCCATTCTCTTCGACTTTCTCGCCGGCCTTTACGACAAGACGCTTGGCCGCGTGATCCCCACTCGCTTTGCTCTGTTCGGCACGGTGGGTGCAGCCGGTGTGATCGTTCACATGGCGGTCCTCGCAAGCCTGCTCTTCGTCTTCGAGGAAGGCTTTACACTGGCGCAGGGGATCGCTGTTCTGAGCGCTATGAGCTTTAACTTCTGGCTCAATAACTGGTTGACCTATCGCGACAAACGTCTGGTGGGCTGGGGCCCGGTCTTGCGCGGCTGGGCAGGCTTTTGCGCAACCTGCGCGGTGGGTGGATTCGCCAATGTCGCGGTGGCAACCTTGCTAGAGGGGCGGGGCGTGTACTGGGCGCTTGCGGCCTTGTGCGGGATCTTGATCGGCTCGGTCTGGAATTACGCGCTTTCGAGCCGGTTTGTCTGGGGCCGGTTCTGAGAGGGGTGCCAGGGCGTCCGGTTATCAGCTTGGGCGACGCGCCGCTGAGCGGCTGCTATTGGTAGGTGGGAGCGGAAGGTCTGCTTTTGAACCTATGGGAGACCGGAGCGGACCTAGTTTCCACAGACCACGCATGTCGGCTCAAGACCGAATTATGGACACAAGCTTCAGCCCCAGTCCTCATCCTGTGCTGTTTCATCGGGGTGGTTAGGACACCCAAACAGGTAAAAACAACCCTCCGCTTGTCGCGAACCGAGCAGGAACCCTGGAACCTGTACAATTAAGCGCATTGGCTGCGAGCAGACTACGCATTTGTGGAAGCGTGCGCTTTGTATCCACGCTGGAGGTAGGCCGCATCTCAGCGAATCGAATGGCTCAGCTAAAGGGTGCCGTCCATCGACAGAAAGCAGATACGCGACAAAAAGTCTTGGATCCTTGGGGTGTAGTGCGTTTGCCCGAATGCGCAATTCGTTAGAAAGGTGAAGGTAGCGATCTACAGAATAGATACTCGCTGACCGCTTTCCGTTTGCCTCAAGTTTTGCTGGAACCTTCAGCCAGCGAATGTAATTCTCGCTTGTTTTCTCTTTGGTACGATCGGCTTGAGAAAGATCAAAAGAAATCGACCAGCCTAAGCGATCTGTTTCTACCGAAGCGGTGACAGCCATTCCAGACCAAGGAAAGCTATCGACTTCATCTGGCAGTATAACGCTGAAGCTTCCCGTTGGTCGGAGGGGGCGTGAAAGAATTCCGATCGAACCTTTGCTCGTCGCGGTTCCAATTTTCTCGACCAGACGGAAAATTTCCTCGCGCTCGTCTTTCGAAATTAATGCCGTGGCAGATCGGGCCGCTCGGCTCCTGAGGTTGAATCGAGCTATTGCGATCCCGAGCCAAAACACGCCAACAGCTATTATGGAGGCAACGGCCCAAATCATGCTACCAATGTAGTTCAGGTATCTTAAAGCTTCTGCAACGCGCCTCTCTTGTTAAACGTCCGCCTTCACCTATCAGTTTACGAGATATCGAGCCGTCGCAAATTGCGTCCGCTCTTAGTGAACAAAGTGCCTAGGGTTTATGGCTGAGATTGGGTCGTTAGCGGAAGTTCCGCTTTCGGGTCACTTCTCTGCTTTTCCGGTCGCTTACGCAATCACCGCGCAATCTGCCCGCCGCTTACCTCCACCCCGCAATCCAACTCCATTTGGCAAAGCTCATCGGGCCATCGAGCTCGCCTGCGGTCAACACCTTGAAGAACAGCGCAAAGACGAGAGCGCTCGCCAGCGGCACCGCGTAGCTGAGCCAGCGAAAGCGCTTCGTCGCGTGCAGATCACCGAGCGCCAGCGCCAGTGCGGCGAGCAGGAAGACGCTTGGCATCATATAGTGGTAGTAGAACTGCACCGGCTTGGGCGCGATCAGCCACAGGCCCAACGCTGCGCCGTAGCCCACCACCACACCAAGCCGGGCCCAATTCGGCCGGGCAAGCCCCCGCCACAGGCACCAGACGAGCGCGGGCAGGCCCAGCAACATCGTCAGTGGGTTGCCGATCAAGAGCACGCCGCGCTGCGCATTGTCGATGAACTCATAGAGATACCAGATCCCGCGGGTATTGGTGACCCATTGCGGCCAGGTGCTCTGATAGGAATGCGGCGCCATCACCGAACCTTGGAGCTCCAGGATCTCAGCGTGCAAACCGATCAAGCCGCCTTCGACCAGCGGTGAAGGGCGCAGCGGCGCGCTAAGCCAATAGCCCGGCGCAAAGGTAAGCGCGTAGACCAGCAGCGGGACCAGGCCCAGCCACACAAACGCCTCTGCAAGGCTGACGCCCGGCACAGGTATGCCACGGCGACTGAGGATCAGGCGGCGGCGCCCGGCCGAAAGGCGCGCGGCAAAGAATGTAAGGCCGGGCACCATGGCAAGCGGCACCGCGTTCCATTTGGAAGCCATGGCCGCGCCAAGAGCCACCCCGGATAGCGCCAGCCGCCAGCGCCCCGTTTCAGGCTCTCGGCACGCTGCGGCGAATTGCCAGGCGGCCAACGCCAGGAAGGCGGCCATGAAAATGTCGAGCATCGCGATGCGCGCGTGAACAAACAGGTGAAAGCCGGTTGTGAGCAGGATCCCGAAGGCGATTGTTGCAAAGCGCTCTGCGCTGGCGTGCCACAAAGCGCGCATGCTTGCGCCGACGGCGATAGTGCCCGCAACCAGGGGCGCGATCCGCCACCCCATAGGTGTGTCGCCGAAAGCGTACATGCCCAATGCGATCAACTCCTTGCCCAGCAGCGGATGCTCGCGATTGAGATATTGTGCGCCGCTCAGCTCGCCAATCTTGAAGAATTCGCGCGCGGCGGGAAGATAGTGGACCTCGTCGAAGTAAGGGGTCGAGGGGATCGTAAGCCTGATCGTCGCCAGTGCGGCGAAGAGCGCGGGGATCGCGAGGCACCAGGCCCACGGATCGCTCGCGCTCTCGCGCGGGAGCAGCGCGGCGGGCGCGGATGAGGCAATATGAGTTTCGGCGGGAGTGGCCATGAGGCCGAGCGATTAGGTAAGCGCCCAGCGCTCGGCAAGATTTATTCGCCCGTCTCAGCGCCCGTCTTGCGTTCCAGCCAGAACAGGCGCGCGCAAGCTGCCAGAAGACCGATGCTTGCCGTGGTTCCAATCAACAGCGCCCAAGGCACGATGTTCATGCCCACCGCCTCCGCGCGCGGGCGGATGAAGAAAAACGCGATCAGGACCGACATCACCAAGTCCCACCATACTTGCAGGCCCGTCAGGTTCGCCGAATGGTTGGTGAAAAACATCACCACGCCCTCGTGCCCGATCTGAACGAGTGTAAACCCGAGAAACACGGTGCACACGATGACAGCAAACGTTGCATTGCCGATTGTTGGTTTGGCAATCAGAATGTAGGCCCCGGCACAGGTTGTCGCGAAAAAGACGAGAAAGAAAAGGATTTGAAGCGCGTCCATGATTCAGGCTTCTTGTCGAAGTGTAGCGGTTGCTACGCTCTCCCATAACGGATTGTAGCGATCGCTACAAGGACGATGACCGATAGCGCCCAGAAACCCAGAATGTCCAAGGAGACGCTGCTCCCGCTGCTTGCTGGGCACGTCATGGAGCACGGGCTGGGCGAAGCGAGCCTGCGGCCTTTGGCGAAAGCTGCGGGGACTAGCGATCGCATGCTGATCTACCATTTTGGCAATAAAGAGCGGCTGATCATCGATCTTTTGGGCTATATTGCAGGCATATATTCCGCTGCGCTCGAAGCGGCGATGGGGCCAGACCGCGCTGCCACGCGGCAGGAATGCGCGGCCCGGATCCTCGCCCAATCGCGCGAGCCGATGATGCAGAAATTTCTGGTATTGTGGTGGGAAATCGTCGCCGGCGCGGCGCGCGGTCTGCCCGGCTATCGCGCTGCGGCAGAGGCGATGATGAGCAAGCAGCTCGAATGGCTGGAAACCCAGATGCCCAAGGACGACCCCGATCCCAAAGGCGGGGCGCGCTATTTGATGACGATGCTGGAAGGCACATTGATGCTCGGCGCGGTGGGGCACGCGCGCACTGCGCGCGAAGGCTTGCTTGCGAGCGACCTCTCACGCACCTAAGTGCCTATCCATGAAGAAGACGGCTGCATGAAAAAAACTACCGGAATGGACCGCGCGGCCACGCGCCAATGGCGCCCCGCGACCCGGGCGGTGCGCGCTGGCACGTGGCGATCAGAGCACGGCGAGACCTCTGAGGCGATGTATCTGACCTCTGGCTACAGCTATGATGATGCCGAGACGGTGGCGGACAGGTTTGCCGGTGAGGCCGAGGGCATGACCTATTCGCGCCTCCAAAACCCGACCGTCGCCATGCTGGAAGAGCGGATCGCAGCGCTTGAGGGCGCTCAAGCGTGCCGGGTGCAGGCCTCGGGCATGGCGGCGATGACCACCTCGCTGCTGTGTCAGCTTTCCGCCGGAGACCACTGCGTCGCCGCGCGCGCCGCTTTTGGATCGTGCCGCTGGCTGGTTGATCACCTTCTGCCGCGCTTCGGAATTGAGACCACGGTGATCGACAGCGCTGATAACACCGCGTGGGAAGCCGCGATCCGGCCAACGACCCGCGTGTTCTTCTTCGAGACCCCGGCCAACCCCACGCTCGATATCGTGGACCTCGCCTATGTCTGCGGCCTCGCAAAGGCGCATGGGATCATGACCGTCGTAGATAACGCCTTTGCCGGACCCACGCTCCAGCGCCCGATGGAGTTTGGCGCCGATGTCATTGCTTACAGCGCGACCAAGCTGATGGACGGGCAGGGGAGGGTGCTCGCTGGCGCCGTCTGCGCGTCGGAAGAGTGGATCACCGAGACGTTGATGCCGTTTCAGCGTAACACCGGGCCCACCCTGTCCGCGTTTAATGCCTGGGTGGTCATGAAGGGCCTCGAAACGCTCGACCTGCGCGCGCATCGCCAGAGCGAGAACGCGGTCGCGCTTGGCCAATTCCTTGAGCCGCGGGTCCAAGCCGGGGGTGGGCGAATGCTGCATCCGGGCCTTGCGAGCCACCCCAGGCACGAAATAGCGGCGAAGCAGATGGACGCGACCGGGCCGATCTTCGCCCTGGATGTGGGAACGCAAGAGCGCGCCTTTGCGCTGCTCAACGCGCTCGAAATGGTCGACATCTCGAACAATATCGGCGATGCGAAAAGCCTGATGTGTCACCCCGCCTCCACCACCCATGCGGTGATGGGCGAGGAGGGAAGGGCTGAAATGGGCGTCACCGATGGCTTGCTGCGGATCAATGTCGGCCTTGAAGACATTGCGGACCTGACACAGGATCTGGATCAGGCGCTGAGCGCGGCGGGGCTGTGAGGTAAGCTATTGTGCAAAAGGCCGGAGCGTCCGTTCTGGAAAGCCCCGGCCCTGCGCACATTGGTCAAAGACGAACGATCGCTCGTCTCCTGAAAACGACAGCCGAGCCAGACATTGGCGGGCGAAAAAAGCGCCTTTTCGCCAAGGTCTGAAGAGTGCAGCGACGGTGGGCAATAATTACCTTTCAAGAGACTAACGCTCATGTACCGAGCTAAGATAATGCAGAATTTACCGTGATTTACTTCGGCGAGGTTTGCTCAAGAGGTGGCATGACAGCCTTTCATCTGTTTTGTAAACTTGCGCCGTTATTCGAGGCATGTCACGCTCCACCTCACAAGAAAGGGAGAGATGCATGGCCAATCGCATCGAGCTGATTTTCGATTTCGTCAGCCCCAACGCCTATCTGATCTGGTGGCCCTTGCGCGATCTGGTCAAACGCACTGGTGCCGAACTCGAAATTACTCCGGCCTTTCTGGGCGGAATGCACAAGCTCACCGGCAACGCGCCTCCCATGCTCCGCGACGCCGAGGTGAAGGGCAAGAATGAATATGCCAGCCTTGAAATGCAGCGCTTTATAACGAGGCATGGCTTGACCAAGTTCGCACTTCACCCTCAATTCCCGTTCAATTCCATCACGCTTCAACGCATGGTGGTGGCCGCAGGACAGGATGGGCGTGCGGTGCAGTTTGTCGAGACCATGCTGCCCGCTGTCTGGGAGCAGGGCGTCGACATCGCTGATCCACAGGCTTTGAGTGGGGCCGTGGAGGCCGCCGGCTTTGATGCGGCGGACCTGTTTGCGCGCATCCAGACCGACGAGGTAAAGCAGATCCTGAAGATGAACACCGAAGACGCAGTGGAACGCGGCGCATTTGGCATTCCCACCATGTTTGTGGGAGCCAAAGGTGGCCCGACTGAGATGTTCTTTGGCAAAGAACGCCTGGCGCAGATCGAGGAAGAAGTGAGCGTGCTTTGAGATCAACATTCGCGCCGCAAAAGTATTCTTGTCTGGCGAATAAAGATCTTTACTCATACGCTTATGATTCGAAGCGTTTCGACCTTTGCGCCCGTTCTGGTTGCACTTTGTCTATATCTATCCGGCGTTGAACCATTGTCAGCAGGGCTGCGTCAGCCCATGTCGGATGGCGAAGTCGCAGCCGCCACCCCATCCCCCTTGCAACACGGCGCGGCGCCATCCCATTCCCAACCCCAGACCCAGCCTGCACCCCAGTTGCAGCCGCCGCTCATTCCCGCCCGCTATTTCGCGGATCGGCCAGTCATTGCCAATGCCAGCCTGTCGCCCGACGGGAGCAAGATCGCGTTCTTGAAGGATGTCGACGATGTGGCGCAATTCGTCCTCGCCGATCCGTTCAGCGGCGCCACCATCGCGACGCAATTCATGCCGGAAGGCTTCGATATCGTCGGTTACATTTGGACTGATAACGCCACCCTGCTGGTTGAGGGGATCGGGATCATCCGCCGCGACCGGTATCGCTACAAGGTGCGCAAGCTCTATCTCGCAATGCCGCAGGCCAATTATGTCCGCCCGCTGATCGCTGATCCCTTTCTGTCTAGTTCTGCCCGGGTTGTACGGGTGGACGAGGATGGCGACTGGGCCCTTGTCGCGCACAAGGACGAGCAAAAGGCGAAGTACCCATCGGTATACCGCTACGACTTACGCTCGAGCGCGCCGGGTGAACTGGTGCAGGAGATGATCGAGGGCGTGAGTTTCTGGAGCGCCGATGAAGCCGGGGTCGTCCGGCTTGGACAAGGGTTTCGAGGTGGGCGCGCGCATGTCTGGTACCGCTCCGATGCAAGCGCGCAGTTCAGCGATAAGGGAAGGGCCAAGCCCGGCGATGACGATTCGATCTATGGCGCCATGCGCTTCAAGTCGGGTTCGGATGTCAGTCCTGCCATCGCTCGCGGAGATCAGGGCCAGATCGGGCTCTACCGCTTCGATTTCAGCACCATGAAGAGCCTGGAGACGATTTACGAGAACCCCAATGGCGATGTCAGCGGGCTGTGGTACACAGATGGTGAGCCAAGGGCGGTGTTCTACACCGACGATGCGCGTCAGGTTGCGTGGTTGTCCGAGGCGGATAACGCACTGCATGCAGAGTTGATATCCGCTCTGGGTGGGAATGGGATGCGGCTTGTCTATCCATCGGTCTCAAAGGATGGCACGCGCCGCCTGATCGCAGCAGGGAACGCCTCTGATCCGGGGGTCCTGTACTTTTTCGATTCCGCAACTCTGGCGATGAAGGAACTGGCAGAGCTGCGCCCAAATTTGGACTACACCCAGCTGGCAAAGCCCAGGCCGATCGAATTCACCGCGCGCGACGGGGTGGATATCCGCGGTTACCTGACGCTTCCCCGCGGGCGCGCGGCGAGCGGGTTGCCGCTAATCATCCTGCCCCATGGCGGACCGTTCGGGGTACGCGATCTGTTGCTGTACGATGACTGGGTCCAGTTTCTTGCCAATCGCGGTTATGCGGTTCTGCAGCCCAATTACCGGGGCAGCGGAGGGTATGGGGACGCCTTCTACGATCTTGGCGTGGGCGAAGTGGGCCGCGCGATGCAGGATGACCTTGACGATGCCATGGACTGGGCCGTTGCACAGGGGATTGCGGACCCGGCGCGCGTCTGCATTGTTGGCGGATCATATGGCGGTTACGCGGCGCTCTGGGGCGTTTTGCGCAATCCTGAACGCTATCGCTGCGCGGCGAGCTGGGCAGGGGTCACGGACTGGGACCGGATGCTTCGCTATGATCGCAAGTTTCTGTCGGGCGCGGCCAGAAGACGTTGGCAAGAAAAGGTCGAAGGGGAAAACGCCGATCTGAAGGACGTGTCGCCTGCAAGGCTTGCCGGACGGCTTTCGCGCCCGGTTCTGCTTGCCCATGGAACGCGTGATTTCAATGTGCCGTTTGAGCAATTTGCGCAGATGGTCAAAGCGGCCAAGAACGCGCCTATCCCGCTCACACCTGTTGTCGTTCACGGCGCGGGTCATTCGTTCTCGACCCAGCGTCACCATCTGCAATGGCTGGATGCGCTCGATCAGTTTCTGGTGCTTCACAACCCCGCCGATCAGGTCGATGAAAATGGGGAGCTGCGCCAGCCTGATGATCCGGAGCTCGATGCTTTTTTCACGCCGCTTGTGGTCGAGCAGCCTTAGCCTGCCAAATTGTTCGCCCAGTTGCCTGGCGAGCTGCCTGCCGAACTGCCTGCCGAACTGCTTGCCGGGCTGTCTGCCTGGCCATCTGAACACCCACCTGGAAAAGGATTTCCAGAGCTTTTGGGAAACCTCGACGAAAACCCGCGTTGAGTATCTTGTCGCGCCGCAACAAATCGCTACTCTGGACCCGCTATGAAAGAACTCTTCCAGCACGCTGCCATCACCGAAGGGGTCACTGTTCGAGTGGCTGTCAATTTTCTGCCGGAGCAATCGCATCCTGAGGCGGGCAAGTGGTTCTGGGTCTATCACATCCGTATTGAAAACAGCTCGCATGAAACACTGCAGCTGCGCACCCGTCACTGGCGGATCACCGATGCGCGCGGCATGGTAAACCATGTCGATGGCGAAGGGGTCGTGGGCGAGCAACCCACTCTCGCGCCGGGCGAAAGCCATGATTACGTCTCGGGCTGTCCGTTGACGACGCCGCACGGCTCGATGGAGGGGTTCTACACTTTCCTGCGCGCGGACGGATCACCGATTGAAGTGCGTATTCCCTACTTCCCGCTCGCCGCGCCGGAGACCGCTGACGGGCGCTCTTGAAGACTTCGCAATTCGATGAGATTGCACTGGGCGGCTTGCCCAGGGACTAAGCCGCCTCTAAATTGACCGCCTGTGAAACGCACGCACCTTCCTTTGAACGCCTTGCGCGTCTACGACGCCGCCGCGCGACACCTGTCGTTCACCCGCGCCGCCGATGAGCTTGCAGTGACGCCCGCTGCCGTGGGCCAGCAGATTCGCGCGCTTGAGGATCATCTGGGGGTTGTCCTCTTCCGCCGCACCTCAAAGGGCCTGGAAATGACGCCAGAGGGTATCGCGGGGCTTGATGCTCTGCGCGAAGGCTTCCTGCGCTTTGAAGAGAGCGTCGATGCGATGCAGGCTGGCCAGGCGTCTGATCGCTACACCATCGCCGCCCCGCGAGAATTTTACGGGTCCTGGCTTGCGCCGCGCCTTGCCCCGTTCCAGGCCCAGACCCCCGGTGTCCGCTATATCCTTGCCCCCGATGAAGGAGCCGACTTTACCGAGGCCAACCTTGACCTCGCAATCCGGTTCATCGCAGGGCCGGGCGAGCTTGAAGGCGTGCAGCTTGCGCCCGCGCTCAAGGTGACCGTCGCCGCACCTGAAGCCCGCGATGCCTGGATCGATTGGCCCGAAGCCGGCCTTCCTGAAGACGCGCGCGCCTGCATCACCACTTCGAACGCAGGCCAGGCGATGACCTCGGCGCTCGCCGGGATGGGACGCACCATGCTGCCGCTGGCTCTGGTTGAGCGCGCCATAAAGCAGGGTTTTCTCGTCGCGCTGGATGAACCGGTTGAGAGCAAGCGCGCCTACTGGCTGGTCGCTCCGCTCCCGCAATGGCGGTCCAAGAAAGTAAAGGCGCTGGTTGCGCATCTCACGAGTGGCTGACCTACCGGTTCTCTCCACCGCGCGCTTCACCCTGAGGCCCTTGCAGCGTGAGGACACCGGCGCATTGTTCACCACGTTGGGCGATCCTGAGCAATGCCGTTTCCTCACGCGCCCGGCCTTTGGTTCTGAAAGCGAGTTGTGGGACTGGCTCGCCGATCCTTCCTGGCCAGGTCAGACCTGGATCGCGGTGGATGCCGATGGCACGGTTGCCGGGCGCTTTGTTGCCGCGCCCGCCCATGCCGATGACGTCTTCGAGATCGGCTACATCACCCTTGGCTCGCACCAGGGCCAGCGCGTGGCAAGCGAGTGCGCCGGGGCGCTGATCGACCACCTCTTCGCTTCACCCGGCGGCGTGTCCGTGCGCAAGATCACCGCTGAGGTCGACACGCGCAACACGCCTTCAATGCGGCTGCTCGAACGGCTCGGCTTCACCCGCGAGGCGACGTTGCGTGAGCATGAAGAAACCCATATCGGCCTGTGTGATGTGCATTGGTACGGGCTTCTCGCGCGGGAGTGGAACGGCGGCTCGGCACGCAGGATCGCCTGAACTGCCCTGTCGGTGTCGAGTGTTGCAGGCGCGCGCAGGTTTGCGGCAGTTTCACGCGCAGCCGGATGGGTGGCTGAATGGGCAGGGGGCGATCCCTATTTGCCCTCGGCCAGGCTCTCCTGCACCTTGTGCGCGGTGAGGAAGATCATCTCGCGCAATTGGCCATCTTCTGGCAGGTTAAATTCGCTGAGGTCCGCAACGCTGACGATTGCGTCGTCCTCGTTGGTATCGGCGAGTTTGATCGTGAAAGGGCGAATGCGCTCCTGATTCTTGAGGCAATAGAACGCCTGCACCACCGGCTTGGTGTGATCGTTGAAATCCTCATCAATTACCATGGCCAGCTTTTCGCTCCTCAGGATAACGAAGGAGCCAACCGGGAAGAGCCCCACGGATTCGATGAAGCTGCGCAGGATATCAGGATCAAAGGCGTCCTCCATGGTCTTCATGCGCTGGATCGCTGCAGCCGGATCGAGCGCGGGCGCGCCGTTGGTCTTGTTGAGAAGAAAGTCGAACGTGTCGCAAACCGCCGCCATCCGGGCCGCGGTGCTGATCTCATCGCCTTCAAGCCCGCCTGGATAGCCGCTACCATCCATCCGTTCATGATGCTGAAGGCAGGCATCAAGGATCGACTGTGGCAGATCGTTATCATTCATCAGCGCCCGGTAGCCCAGCATCACATGCTGCTTCCAGATCTTCGGGGCGACGTTGCGATAGTCTCCATGCGGTGGGTCAATCCCCTTGGGCAGGTAGCTGACGCCGACATCGAGCAACAAGCCGGCCAATCCGCAATTGCGCACTTCGTCTTCGGGAAGCTTCAT
>JBCBKF010000046.1:0-12469 GCA_038522255.1 Pseudomonadota bacterium | reverse complement strand
CCATCGCAGGCGGGCTGGAGGTGGCTTACAAGTCCGAACTTGAGGCAAGCGCAGACCCGGAGGCTGAGCTGACCCGGATCAAGGAGCGCCTGAACAAGGTCACCAGCCCGTTCCGCTCAGCCGAACGCTTCAATGTCGAAGACATCATCGACCCGCGCGACACGCGGCCCTTGCTGTGCGAATTTGCCGAACTTGCGTGGCGTCGTTTGTCGGCGGAGGCCTAGCCACCCGCGCCCTCCACCCTTCCACCCGGAGCCTACCGGGATACAATCCGGGTGGAAGGGTGGAGGGCGCGGGTGGCCCGGAAGCGCTTGGGGCCGCGACCGCTAGCGAGCCAAACAACAACGCCGAATGATTACTCTGCCGGGTTCGGCTGTGCACCCAATCCCATCGGTGCCTCGGGCGGTCCAAAGAGCTTGCCGCGCTCGCTGAACAGGACAAGCAACAGACACGCAATCCCGCTCGCCAGCAGAGCCAAAGCCAGCGGACGCGCCGTTCCATCGTAGGCGTAGCCGATGACGGCACCGAGCAATGCCGCGCTTGTCATGCGCACGCTGGACTGGGCTGAACTGGCCGCACCGGCGATATGGAAAAACGGGTTCATCGCAATCGAGCCGAAATTGCTGCCAATAAAGCCGAGCAGCGCCATGTTGATCGCCATCAGCGGCACGAATTGCCACAGGCTTTCCTCACTGGCGAAGGCGAAGGCTACCTGCAGCCCTGCGACCGCGATGTACAACAGCACTGCCGTGTGGCTCACGCGGCGTGCGCCGAAACGTTCGACGATGCGCGAATTAGACCAGCTGGCGATGGCCATGGAGCCAGCGCACACACCGAAGACTACAGGGAAGATGTCAGGCCGGCCAAATCCCTCGCTGATCAATTGCTGCGAGGAATTGATGAAGCCAAACAGCGCGCCGAACACGAGCATTCCGCCAATGACATAGCCGATCACGGACCGCTCGCTGAGCGAGGTCGCCATGTTGCCCAGGATCACGCGCGGGCGGATCGGCTGGCGGTGCTCAGGATCCAGGCTCTCTGGCAGGCGGAAATACACCCACGCGCCAATGATGACCCCTTGCAACGCCATCACTGCAAATATGGTGCGCCAGTCGCCGACCAGCAATATCGCTTCGCCAAGGCTGGGCGCGACGGCGGGCACCATCAGGAAGATCACGAAGATCAGGCTCATCATGCGCGCCATCTTGTCGCCACCCACCCGGTCGCGGATGATGGCAGGCGGGAGCGCAATGATGCCAGCGCCAAAGAACCCTTGCGCCGCGCGTACAGCGAGGAGCGCCTCGAACGTGGTCACCAGAGCGCTCACGAGCGCCAGCACGATGTAGACCGCGATAGAGCCCAGCACGATCGGACGGCGACCGAACCGGTCGGCCAGCGCGCCCGGGACAAGCGCACCGATCCCAGCGGTGAGCAGGTACACGCCGATAACGAACTGGCGATCATTGCCGATGACGTTCAGCGACAGCGCCAGATCATCGAGCGCGGGCAGGATCGCATCGATGCCGAACGCCTGCAGCGCCATCAGCATCGCCATCATCCAGATAAGCTCGGTCTCCCCCAGCTCCCGCTTGGGCGCGCTGGGACGCGGCGGCGCAGAAGCACCCTTGGCCGATGCCGAAGGCGGCTCGCCAGAAGACCACGCGTGAGTTCGCATATGCCCAATATCGTTCATCCGCGTGAAAGTTCCAAGATCCGCAGCCAAGTTGGACCAAGAATGGTTTCTTCTCGCGCTCAAAGCTTCTATTTCCGCATTGCTATGGCCCAAACGGCGCGCCAAGATGAGGACGAAGCGCAAGGCACTGGCCTGCGAAAAATCATCCATGTCGATATGGA
This sequence comes from Pseudomonadota bacterium, assembly GCA_038522255.1. Taxonomy (GTDB): domain Bacteria; phylum Pseudomonadota; class Alphaproteobacteria; order Sphingomonadales; family Sphingomonadaceae; genus Erythrobacter. The sequence continues at coordinate 10,615 of JBCBKF010000046.1, read as the reverse complement.
TGCCTTCTTTGCGAGCGTCGAGCAGCGCGATCATCCCGAACTGCGCGGCAAACCGGTTGCGGTTGGCGGATCGAGCGGGCGCGGGGTCGTGGCGGCGGCAAGTTATGAAGCCCGCCGGTTTGGCGTGAAAAGCGCCATGCCCTCGGTCACCGCCAAGCGCCTGTGCCCGGACCTTGTATTCGTGAAACACCGCTTTGACGCCTACAAGGAAGCAAGCCGCCAGATCCGCAAGATATTCGAGCACCACACGCCCCATGTCGAACCGCTGAGCCTGGATGAAGCTTATCTGGACGTGACCGAGGATCGGCTGGGCATTGGCTCGGCGACCCGCATCGCCGAACTGATCCGCCAGGAAATTCGCGCCAAGACGCAGCTGACGGCCAGCGCCGGCGTCTCCTACAACAAATTCCTTGCCAAGCTGGCCAGCGATCAGAACAAGCCCGACGGCCTTTGCGTCATACGCCCGGGCCAAGGGGCTGACTTCGTTGCTGGCCTGCCCATCCGACGCTTTCACGGCGTGGGGCCCAAGGCGGAGGAGAGGATGAAACGTCTTGGGATCGAAACAGGCGCAGATCTGGCGGCCAAGGATATCGAGTTTATGCGCACGCATTTTCGGAGCATGGGCGATTACCTCTACCGGGCGGCGCGCGGGATCGACTTGCGCCCCGTGCGCGCGCACCGGATCCGCAAATCGGTGGGCGGGGAGCGCACCTTCTCCGACGACCGTTCCAACCCTGAAGACCTGCGAGAGACGCTGGAGAATATCATCGATATTGTCTGGGAGCGGATCGAGAATGCGGGTTCAGACGCCTCGCCCGTGCGCGGGCGAACCGTGACGCTGAAGATGAAATACACCGATTTCCAGATCATGACCCGCGCAAAATCCGTCCCATCCAAGGGCGATAGTGGCTGGATCGAGAGCAAGGAGCAATTCGCCGCTCTGGCCCGCGCGCTGCTCGAAGAGGCGCTGCCCTTGCCGCTGCCGATCCGTTTGATGGGATTGACGCTCAGCAATCTTGATCATGGCGGCAGCGAGGAAGCGGATCGAGACGACAGCGCCCAGCTTTCGCTTCTCTAAGCCGCTGGGGAGCTCGTCCCCCGCTTGCGCCAGATATCAATCCGGGTCCGGGTTAATTCGCCCAGCGGTTGGGGCAGCGAATGTGAGGGGAAAAAGCGCGCCTCGATCACTTCGCGCCCATCGGGCGCGGGGCGTGCGTCCACGATCGCAGTAAACAGATAGGCGGTGTGCGGCGCGCCCGAAATCGTCTCCTGATGCGTGCCAAGCGGTTCGACACGAGCCAGAATAAGACCCAATTCTTCCTTGATTTCACGCCGGGCGGCAGCTTCCGGGTCTTCACCGGTCTGTATGCCTCCACCTGGCAGCGCCCATTGCGAAGGCCCATAGGAATGCCGCAATAGCAACACATCGCCCAGCGGATTGGTGATCACCACCGAACATCCTTGAAGCGGCTTGCCCCGCCACCGACGCCAATGGTGGCGCAGCGCATGGGCAATCGGCAGCGCGGCGCGATGGATCGGAGCCGGGATCCAGTCGATCAATGCCATCGCGCTAACACTCCGGGCGATCTAGTAAAAGCAAGTGACCGGCACACCGCGCAGCAATTCGCGCGCAGCCAAAAGCCGGCGGACCGGAAGATCATGTTCGCCCGCAATCGCGCCTTCAAAAACGGCTCGCTTTGTCAGGCCGCGGGCAACGAAGACAATCTCGTCACACGCCAACAGCGAAGGGATCGTCAGCGTCAGGCGATCAAACGGCGCCTCTGGCGGGAGGGGATCGGGGGTAATGCGACGAACGCTTTGAGGATCATCACCGCGCGGATCACTGCTGGGAAACAGCGAGGCGATATGTCCATCCTCACCCATGCCGAGCCACACCAGCGCAAAGCGCGGCAGCAGCGCGGTCTGCGAAAGGGGAGCTATGCTTGCTCCATGGGGCTCCAGAGCCCGCCGCAACGCCCCTGTGTTTGAGGCAGCGTGATCTTCGGCCACATCGCGATCGTCGGTGGGGAAAACGGTAATGCGATCCCAATCGAGCGGCTCGCGCACCAGCAGGTCGAGAATGGGGCCCGGCGTTGACCCACCTGGGAAGGCAACCGCAATGCCCCCTTGTGCACGCGACAGCGCCCGCCGCAGCCGTGTGTGCATGAACGCCGCCACCTGCGTATCATCCGCGTGATTTGTCGTGGTGATATTGGTCAATCGGGAAAGCTTTGAGGGCATCGCACTTCTATAGCAAAAGGGCCGCCCCCGCCCAGCGGAAACGGCCCCTTGTGCGCAGGATCGGTCTTTTGGATATGCCGATTGTGCGCGATAGACTTCGTTCTTATCAGCCGAGAATGGAGTTAAGGAACCACACACGCTCTTCAGCAGCGTCGGTCCAGTCGTCCAGCAGACCGTCGGTGGCGTTATCGCCCGCCTGGTCCGCAACGGTCTTCATGGCCTTGAGCTTTTCAACCATTGCCGCGTTGTCGTCACGCAACTGGGTCACCATGTCATCAGGCGACAACTTTGTGTTGTCCTGATCGGCAACACTGGTCGCCTGCGCGATTGAGCCGATGCTGGTGAGGGTTTCTCCGCCCAACTTACGCACGCGCTCACCAATCACGTCGATCTGGTCGCGGATTTCGATCGCATGTTCATCAAAGAGCAGGTGAAGGTCGCGGAAACGCGGACCCTTAACGTGCCAGTGAAAGTTCTTCGTTTTCACGTAAAGCGCGAAATGGTCTGCCAAGAGTGCGTTCAGTTCGCCAATCATCTGTACAGTAGCGTTACTCGGGGTTTTCGATGTGGGGTCAAGCATAATTGTCCTCCTTTTGTGTCTCTGCGCGCCAAAGGAAAGCTTTGAAAAGCTACAAATCGACGCGCCCTGTCTGTTCATTCAACCAACGGACGAAAAGCCATAGGGTTTCGAGAAAATCGCTTTGGCAGTTATCGAATAAAACGATCACAGAACTGCGTAACGAGCGTTCAATCCGATAAACAGCGCCGCAATAATCAAAGCCACCGCCATGCTCCGACGCACCCAGACCAGTGGCCAGCGCGTCAGGACCTTGAGGCCCAGCATCCATCCAAAAACGACGGCCGCCGCCCCGCCCAGCGCCCCTCCCAGCCAGGCGGTGACGGGATATGTTGCCGCCGCCGCGAAAGCGAAAATCGCAAACCGCGCTGCGTCCCCCATCTGGCGCCACAGCAGCACCACAGCAATCGCCGGTGCGGATTGCGTTGGCTCGCGCATGGGTTTGAGCCGAACCGGCCAGGCGAGCTCAAACGCAGCAATCGCGAGCGCGAAGGAAACCAACATCAACGCCGCCCTGCGAGGAAGGAGGTTTGCGATCAAAGTTGCGCCATAGGCCATGAGACCCGCCGTCACCGCAGCGCACACGAGGCCGATGGCGAGCAACGGGATCGGTCTGCGTATATCGTCGCCTTTGCCGACCGCCATCGCATCGGAGAGCTGCGCCACGATTATCTGATCGCGCGCGCCAAGGGAAGTCCCCGCCACGAGCAGAAGGCAGAGCAAGAAACTGTCCATCCGGTTTCGCATCCCCCTTTTCGAATCGCGCCGGTTTGCCTCTCAAACCCACTTTGTTGCCGCCAGCGCGCCCGATCCGCCGCGCGCAGCCAGCCAGTCGCCCGACGCGTATGGCTCAAGCGCGTATGGCTCACTGGCGCGGCTGGCCATTATGTACAATCCATAAGCGCTCAAACGCGCGAAACATACATTTTGGGCGTTGAGGCCGTGGCCTCGGCGAGCATGGGAGAGCGCGCGATGGCCAAGAAAAAGTCGAAGGGCAAGGACAACACCCAGCCCGAACCGGAAATGAAAGAAGCGCTGCGCAGGTTTGTACGCACGCATGGCCACAAGTTTCTGAAAGACCCCAACGTCACCTCGATCGGCGTGGGCCGCAAGAATGGTAAGCCGGACGGAGCGATCAGCCTTGTCTTCACCGTCGGCAACAAGGTTAAACCATCGCAGCTGGAGTCCCTTGACGTTGAGACGAAGCTCTTGCCCGAAGAGATCCAAATCGCCCCCGGCATCACGGTCAAGACCGATGTCGAGGAGCGCCGCTACGAACAATCGTATTCGCTGGTCGAAACGCAAAGCCTCAACCCGCGCAAGGTTCGGCAGGACCCGATGCAGCCAGGTATCAGCGTCGGCCAGTTTGAGCGTTCTGCCGGCACGCTGGGCGCGATTGTCTTTGATGAGGACACTGGCGCGCCTTGCATCCTGTCCAACTGGCACGTCCTGCACACCGATGCGGGAGAGGTAGGCGACCAGACCGTTCAGCCGGGATATTTTGACGATAACGATATCACAGGGAGCGATGCCGGAACATTGCTGCGCAGCCATCTGGGTGCGGCGGGCGACTGCGCTTTGTCGCGGATCCGGTCGCGCGGGTTTGATCGCACCATCCTGGATCTTGGCGTGAAGCCTTCGCGCATGGCTGATGTGGCGCTTGACGATCCTGTGGTGAAATCAGGCCGCACCAGCGCGGTGACCTATGGCGTGGTCCGGCGAACTGATGTGATTGTCAGCCTATTCTTTGGCGACAATGCAGGCGTGGTGGATGTGGGCGGGTTTGAGATCGGCCTCACGCCTGAAACCGGTCTGCGCCCCGCCGATGGCGAGATCAGCCGGCCGGGCGATTCGGGCTCCTTGTGGATGATCCGCGAGGGGCGCGAGGCAACCGATATTGTCGCGGGGCTGCATTTTGCCGGTGAGACGGCTGACAGCAATGATGAACACGCGCTCGCCTGCTATCCGCTGTCGGTGCAAAAGAAACTGCGCTTCACATTTGATCCGCCTCAAAGCCCGGATGGAGATGAGGCTGATGAAGCTGCCGAAGCCGAAATCCCGCGCGCCGGGTACGATGCCGCCTTCCTCGGGATGGCCGCGCCGATGCCCGAAATGACACTCTCGCAAAAGCGCGACGCGGTCAATTTCGGGCGCGCGCAAACGATCCCTTACACCCACTTCTCGGTGTGCCTGAGCGCCAAGTATCGCCTTGCGCGATTTGTCGCGTGGAATGTCGATGGCGCGCGCAAAGTGGTGGTGGGCGAAAGCTCTTTCCGCACCGACAAGCGCTATGATGCAAGCCTGCAGACCGACAACTCGCTCTACAGCGACAACAAGCTCGATCGCGGTCATATCGCACGGCGCGCGGACCTTGCCTGGGGATCGATCCCCGAAGCGCGCCAGGCGAGCTGGGACAGCTATTTCTACACCAATATCGCGCCTCAACATGAACGCTATAACCGCTCAAACCGGGCCGGTGTCTGGGGCAAGCTGGAAAACCTCATCCTTCAGCAGGCTGCGGATCAGGACATTCGCTGCTCGGTGATTGCCGGTCCGGTCTTTGGCGAGGATGACCCCATCTATCGCGGCGTCCCCATCCCGCGCGAATATTGGAAGCTGATCGCCTATCGCAGCGCGCAAGGCGACCTAAAGGCCTCGTGCTTCGTGCTCTCGCAAAACACCCTGCTGAGCGATATCGAGACGCTCGACTTTGATCCCTTCCGCATGTTCCAGGTCTCGGTTGCTGAGCTGGCAGAACGCACCGGGATGGGCTTTGACGCTTACGCCGCTGCTGATGTCCTCGCGAGCCCAACCGACGCCGCCTGCCGTGCCAGCGAGCGCGTGGCCGAAGCGCTCGGTTCGCTCGGAGCAAGCCCGAGCGGCGCGTTCAGCGTTGAGATTCTGGACGAGGCGGACCTGATCCTTTAGGCGGCCGTGGCCCTCGTCGCTGCACCTTTGGCGGCCTTGTCACTCTGGCCACGCTTCTTGTTTTGCCGTTTCGCTCTGTGGGTTAAGTAGATGATGAGGCTCACCCCGATCACGCTCGGCCCGGCCCAGATCAGCGGGTTGAACACTTCTTCGGGCACCAGCCGGATCAGCCCCACAGAAAGGAACGCAGTGTACGCCGAAATCCCCATGCCGATGAGCGCGCGGAAGTGTTCGCCGATGTAAGCCTTGGGTGCAGGCGCGCTGAGACCGGGGACATGTTCGCGCCAGACAAACAGCTGCTGCATCAGCATGGAGACGATCCCCACCACCGCAACCAGAACCATCAGCGGATCACCCACGCGCAGCCCGAAAATCGCGCACCACGCGCCCGACACCACCACGGCCAGCATCACCAGCTGATAGCGCATCCGGCGCAGCGCTGTGCGCTCAGCGCGGTGGCGGATCACTGCAAGGCCATAATCGGCAAAACCCATGGTGAGGATGCCGAGATACAGCATCATCCAGCCAAACAGCCCTTCGTATAGCGTGCGATCCTCAATCTCGGGATGGCGGCTGGTGTCGATCAGCGAGGTGATCGCCATCACGACCGCCAACGCACCTGCCCCGATAAAGCCGCCCAGCGCCCAGCGGCCGCCTGTCCGATGCGTGCTCGCCCCTTTCCTCGTGACGATCGGGACCCAAATGGCAATGAGCCCGATTGTCCCGGCGATCACATGGAGGACAACAAAGGCGTGGAAGAGGTCCATGACACCCGGATTTGTACAACCAAATAGACATTCAGGGAAGTGCGATGACGGGACGGCCTGGGCGCACTCACAAGGCTTGCCATTGCGCGCGGTTAGCGGCAGGTGATGCGCCATGAAAGCGCGCTGGGAAATCAAGACGCGCGAGCACCCGACGGAAGAGAGCCTGATGCGCCAGATTGATCATTTCATGCCCACCGCCAGCCCCGCGACCGCGCGCAAGCACAAGGTCTGGAACCCCTCCACCGGCGAGGTACAGGCCGAAGTTGCTCTGGGCGATGCGGCACTGCTCGATGCGGCGGTTGCCACCGCACAATCTGTCCAGCCGGGCTGGGCCGCGACCAATCCGCAGAAACGCGCGCGCGTGATGTTCAGGTTCAAGGAGCTGGTTGAGGCGAATATGCAGGAGCTCGCCGAATTGCTTTCGAGCGAACACGGCAAGACGGTCGATGATGCGAAGGGCGATGTGCAGCGCGGGCTTGAAGTGATCGAATATGCTTGCGGCATTCCGCAGGTTTTAAAGGGCGAATACACCCAGGGCGCTGGTCCCGGGATCGATGTCTATTCGGTGCGTCAGCCGCTGGGGATTGGCGCGGGCATCACCCCGTTCAACTTTCCCGCGATGATCCCGATGTGGATGTTCGGGATGGCGATTGCAGCGGGCAATGCGTTCATCCTCAAACCCTCCGAGCGCGACCCGAGCGTGCCGGTGCGTCTGGCGGAACTCTTCCTCGAAGCGGGCGCGCCTGAAGGCCTCCTGCAGGTCATCCACGGCGACAAGGTGATGGTCGATGCGATCCTTGACCACCCGGCCATTTCGGCGGTCAGCTTTGTCGGCTCCTCGGACATTGCGCATTACGTCTACCGGCGCGGCGCGGAGAACGGCAAGCGCGTCCAGGCGATGGGCGGGGCGAAGAACCACGGTATCGTGATGCCCGATGCGGACCTTGATCAGGTCGTCAACGATCTGGCGGGCGCGGCCTTTGGTTCAGCGGGCGAACGCTGCATGGCGCTGCCGGTGGTCGTCCCCGTGGGCGAAGACACCGCCAACAATCTGCGCGAAAAGCTCATCCCGGCGATCAACGCCTTGCGCATTGGCGTCTCGAACGATCCCGACGCGCATTACGGCCCCGTGGTGACGCCCGAGCACAAGGCGCGGATCGAGCAATGGATCACCACCGCCGAGGACGAAGGCGCTGAGATTGTCATCGACGGGCGCGGCTTTACGCTCCAGGGGCACGAGGACGGTTTCTTCGTCGGCCCGACCCTGATCGACCAGGTGACGCCCGACATGGCGAGCTATAAGGAAGAAATCTTTGGCCCGGTGCTCCAGATCGTGCGCGCCAACGATTTCGAAGACGCGGTGCGCCTGCCCAGCGAGCACCAATATGGCAATGGCGTCGCGATCTTCACCCGCAACGGCCACGCCGCGCGCGAATTTGCTGCCCGCGTGAATGTCGGCATGGTGGGGGTCAACGTGCCGATCCCGGTGCCCGTCGCCTACCACTCGTTTGGCGGGTGGAAGCGCTCTGGCTTTGGCGACATCGACCAATATGGCACAGAGGGCCTCGCCTTCTGGACCAAGCGCAAGAAGGTCACCCAACGCTGGCCCAACGCGAACGATTTTGGCAGCGGCGATGGCTCGAATGCCTTTGTCATCCCGACGATGGGGTGAGGGTGATGCTGGGTCGCATATCCATCGCCCTGCTCGCGCTGATGCTGGCGGCCTGCGTCGGCGTGCCTCCCGGCACGGGCGAGAAGCGCATCGCCATGACTTTCGACGATGTGCCGCGCGCGCCCGGTGCCTTCTTTACCCCGGATGAGCGCACCGAGCGGCTGCGTGCGCAGATGCGCCGCGCGGGGGTCAAGCAAGCGGCGTTCTTCATCAACCCCGCGCAGTTGAAGAAACGCCCCAACGGCTTGGCGCATATCCACGGCTATGTCGCCGACGGCCATGTGCTCGCCAACCACACCGCCAGCCACCCCAGTCTTTCCCAAGTATCGGTTGAGGCCTATATCGCAGATATCGACACCGCAGAAGCATGGCTGAGTCCTTGGTCTGCCCGGCGCGCGTGGTTCCGTTACCCTTACCTTGATGAAGGCCGCAAGGATGCTGCACGCCGCGACGCGGTGCGTCAGGCGCTTGCCAAGCGGGGCCTTGCTAATGGCTATGTCACGGTCGATGCCAGCGACTGGTTCTACGAACAGGCGACAATCAAGGCTGTACGCTCAGGCTTGCTGATGGATCGGGATGCGCTGCGCGACCTGTATGTCGAAAGTCATGTGGAGGCGGCGGAATTCTATGATGTGCTGGCGCGCCAAGCGATCGGGCGGTCGCCCGCGCATGTACTGCTGTTGCACGAGACCGATCTAGCCGCGCTCTATCTCGCTGATCTTGTCGCCGCGCTGAAGGACCGGGGCTGGACCATAATCACCGCAGATGAGGCCTACCGCGATCCGCTCGGCGAGCTGGCCGCGACCTATGATACGCCCTCGGCACAGGGGACATTGACCGAGCAAGTAGCGTGGCAAAACGGGCTGCCCGCACCGCGTTGGTATGCCCGCAACAACACCACCATCGCGCAGGCTGAATTTGACCGCCGTGTGCTGGGCATAGCGAGCCAGTAACCCGTTGAGCACTCGCCGGCGCGCCACCTCCAGATCGCCTTACGAACAGCGCTTCGGCTTTTGCCGCGCAGTGCGAGTCGGCGATCGCATTCTGGTGGCCGGAACTGGTCCGATCGATCCTGATGGCCAGACGACACCCGGAGGCGCGACGGCACAGGCAGCGCGCTGCTGCGAGTTGATAATCGCTGCAATCGAAGACTTGGGCGGCTCGGCGAGCGATGTGGTGCGCACACGCATGCTCCTAACCGATTTCGCCGATCAGGACGCCGTGGGTGAAGTGCACGCGCGCTATTTTGGCAAGGCCAAGCCCGCCGCCACTATGGCGGGCGTCGCGTGGCTGTGCGGCGAAGACTGGAAGGTCGAAATCGAAGCGGAGGCGCTGGTATCGCCATGATTTGGCGCGCAATTGCCTATTGTTTCGCCGGTTTTGCTGGCCTCGCCGTTGGCGTGGCCAGCGCGCTCTATCTCTCGGGTCTGTGGTCGAGCAAGCAACCGATGGAATACGGAAACGTCAGGGTTGATGGCTGGGCCAGCGATTTCGCGGTCGGGACCCAGCAAGCCAGTCCCTATGTCCGTGCCCGCGTCGCGCGCCACGGCCTGCTCGCGCTTGCCAACACCGAAGCGGTCTATTTCGTGCGCGGCACCGACGCGGACGGCCAGCGGCTCACCGAGCGGTGCGATTACCGACTTTCCGGAGGAGCGCTGCCCGCGCAATGGTGGTCGATCACACTTTATCGCACGCAAGACAGCATGTTGCCGATGAATGAAGACAACGCGCTCAGCATCGATGCCACGGGCATCACGGCCGAGGGCGAATTGTGGGACGCGCGCATTGCGGCCTCGCGTCCGGCGGATACGCCAAACTGGATTTCGAGCCGAAAGGCGGGCGAGTTTGACCTCCTGCTGCGGCTTTACGTGCCCGACGCCGCCTTGCTGGATGATCCGCAGGCGGCCTTGTCCCCGCCTACGATTGAGCGCCTGTCTTGCGCAGGAGACGAGGCATGAAGCGCTGGATCGGACCGCTTGCTGTACTTGTCGTCACGGCGCTCGCGGCGCATTGGGCGACTCTCGTTTACGCGCCCAGTGTGATCATGAACGGCGCGCTTTCCGTAATGAAGAAGCGCGGCATTACCGAGCACACATTCACCTCGCCGGTGCGGATCACGCCGCAAACGCAAGTCGTAGTGCGCTCTTCGCCCGACCTGTTCTATTCGCTGTGCCGCTATGACCTGAGCGGGACGGGCAAGGCGCTCGAAGTGACCATGAACGCCTGGCCCGACTATCAATCCCTGTCCTTTTATGACGGGAACACGAACAATTTCCTGCAGGAACGCGGGACAGGCCGCTCGGTCAAAGTGCGTATCGTTGGACCCGGCGCGAATGCTGGCGGAGCGGCGGAAAGCCCGACCGCTCGCGGGATCGTTCTGATCCGCCGGCTCGCGCCAACGGCTGAAGCATTCGAAAAAGCCGAAGCGAT
>JBCBKF010000045.1:0-12552 GCA_038522255.1 Pseudomonadota bacterium | reverse complement strand
CGAAGCTGCCGCGCGCTTTGACCACGAGGTGAGCCGTCAGCCGATTAGCGGCGCAGCTTTAAGGAGTGTATACCCGGTGTCCCGTCTCATCATCCCGCGCGCTGCCCGCAAGGCGGCCCCGATAGTCTTCCCCTCCATAACATTTTGTCTTGCAATTGCGGCGCTGGGAGCCCTCACCCCGCTCCCCGTGAGCGCACACCCGCACTTTTATATGAACACCCAGTTCGTCGAGGGGCGCTCACCGATCGAGCAGAGCGGACACTTGGTGATCCGCAACACCTCTATCCTGCCGCGCACTGTCTATGCGCGCTTCGAGCTGCCGGGGGACCGCGCGAACCGGAACAACGGCTTTGTCTACACCGTGCCGCCGCTCTCGCAGATCGCCTATGCGTTGCCGCTGGGGGTCCGGGTGTTTGCGTGCGATGGCAAGTATTGGGACGATTACCGCCCGGACGAAGCCTACGCGGTCACGATCCGCGAGGCCCAGACCTACACTTTCACCACCCGCCAGTTCAAACCCGCGGCTCTGCGCCGCGCCAATGGGGAGTAAATCCGATGAAGTCTGTATCCCTCTCTTTCACCGCTCTGGCAGCAACGCTTTCGCTTGCGGCCCTTGGCAGCCCGGTCTCGCTCGCCGCGCAAGAGGCTGCGCAAATGGCCGGAGAATCTGACGCCATGACGTCTCCGCGCGATGACGCCATGACGCCAGCGCAAATCCGCGAGGACCTGGCGCTTGTGCGCAAGGCGCTTGAACAGATCCATCCGGGCTACACCCGCTATACATCGCAAGCGACGCTCGATGCGCTGTGGGAAGAGATTGAGGCGGCCGCTTTGGCCACTCCCACACGCGGCGTGCTCTACCACCAGATCTCGCGCATCCTGGCTGCGATCCGCTGCGATCACACCAAGGCTGAACTGCCCGACGATTTCGAGCAGGCGCGGCTGACCGAGCCGCTATACTTGCCGCTGCGCTACGCCATTTTCGATGAGCGCATGTTCATCACCAATCCCGGCGCCACGGGCCTTGCGCAGGGGGCCGAAGTGCTCGCGATTGACGGGCGCCCGGTCAGCCAAGCGATTGCGGCGGTCAAAGCGCTCTTCCCGGTCGATGGCGACACCGATTTTGTGAAAGAGAAGAGCATTGCGAGCTTCGATGAATTCATGGGCCCCGCTTTTGAACACTTCTACCCCTTCCTCTATGAGGCGGCCCCCGAAGTGACGCTGACCCTCGCCGGCGGCAGGGCGGGCACGCGCGAGGTTACGACCGAGCGCCTCGGCTTTACCGACTATTCCGCGATCACAGGCGAGCGGCGCTTCTCGCGCAATTTCAAGGACGCGGTGACGTTCAAGCTGATCGATGATCGTGCTGCCTATTTGCGCGTCGACACTTTCGTCAATTACCGCGAGCCAGTCGATCCTGACACGATCTACGCGCCGATCTTTGCCGAATTGGGGGCCTCGGGTCGCGACACGCTGATCCTTGATTTGCGGCGCAATGGTGGCGGGTCAAACGATGCGCAGATGGGGCTCCTGCGATGGCTGATGCCCGCCGCCTTTCGCGAGGCCGATGCGCTGCTGGTGAAGAGCGACCGGATCGATCCTGAGCTGCGCCCCTATCTGGGGACCTGGGAGAAGGCCGCGCTCAACCCTGATCCCGCCTGGTTCAAACGGCGCGAGGATGGCATGTTCGAGGTCATCAACCCGATGGTCGGCAAACCGCGCGAATCGATCCCGGCCGAGGACGGCGCGTTTGGTGGCAGGCTGATCGTGCTGACCAGCGGCGACAACGCCTCGGGCGTCACCCATATGCTCGCCGTGATACGCACCCAGCGCGAGGCGACCTTTGTGGGTGAGCCCACTGGCGGCGCCGCAACCGGGGCGACGGCGGGGATCTTGTTCTTCCTCACCCTGCCGCATAGCGGGGTGAAGGTGCGGGTGCCGCTGCAACGCACAGTGATCACCAATGCTGAAGAGCTCAACCCGCGGCTTGGTATCACGCCCGACATCCTTGCCCCGGACACGCGCGCCTCGACCATTTTGGGGACCGATCCAGCGCTCGACGCTGCGATGCAGATCTTAGCGCAAAACAGGTGAGCGAGCCAGTAAGGGAAAAACGGCGCTGTCCTAAGGGCAAACCCCTATTAGTGCGTGCAAATCTCTTCGACCAGAACGATGCACAACCGGCTTGGCGCGAGGCCACTGGTCCCGCGCCTACCCGTGCCCGGCGAGCGCCCGGCCCTTGTGGCCGGGCGTGAGCGCGTCTGCCGTTGCTGTAGCGTGTCCCTTAAGCGTGTCCCAGAAGACTGTGGAGGTCCCATGCCATTATCCGATCACCGTCCGCCGCAAGTCCAACGCCATTTCAGCTCTGCGCCGGATTCGCACGCATCCGTGGCCGCCAACGAGGCGCACCGCCGTCTCAAGCATGGCCGGGTGCGCCCAATGCGTGAGCCGACATTGATCGAGCGGCTGCTGGGGCTTTAAAACCCTCTCGCCCCGCTTTCCTTACGCCGTCTGAGACGCGGCGTGACGCCGAGTGTGCGTTCAGGCAATCTTCGACAAACCTGAACGCAGACTAAGCATCGCGCTCAGCTTTGCGCCAGATCAGGGCTGGCACACCGATCCCTACCGACATGATCCGCCGCCGCGTCTTTCAACATGGCCGGCTTCACAAGGGAGGACAACATGACCCATTATTCGATCCGCAGCTCTCGCCCCGACCAATGGACAAGCCCGCGCCCGCCCAGCGACCCGGCGCTGCGCCGGCTCGCTTTCGGACCCATTCGCCCGATGCACGAGCCCGCCTGGTGGGAAAGGTTGCTGGGCCGGTCGTAAACCACCCGCCTCTGCCTTATTGCGCGGGGTTTACCACAGTGTCGGCTTCTGGTGAGTGATCCTCGCCCGCGGTCTTGTCACCCTTGGCAAGCTTGAACACCACGCCCGATAGCAGCAGCAGCGCCAGCAGGTTGGGCAGCGCCATCGCTGCGTTGGAAATGTCACCCAGACGCCAAACCAGTTCAGAAGGCTGCGCGGCTGCGAGCCAGATCACCACGCACCACAGGACGCGCCAGATGATGTGGAGGATCTTCTCACCCCTCCGGTTGGATCCCGGGATCCGGTCGTAGAGGAAGGTGATCGCCCGCTCACCGTAATAGGACCATGTCAGCAGCGTGGTGAACACGAACAGGATCAACACAATGCTGGTGACCAAAGTGCCGATGGGCACGCCTGCCACCAGCGCCGGGAAGGCCGCAGCGAATGCGCCGCTGGTCATCTCGAAGCCAACGCGGTCAGACTGCCATGCATACGCAACCGCTTCGGTACCTGCGGTGAAGTCGCCTTGGACGGAGAGGATGACGAGTGCGGTCATAGTGCAGATCACGATGGTATCGATGAACGTGCCGAGCATCGCCATGCGGCCCTGCGACTCCGGGTCGTTGGTCTGCGCCACCGCGTGCGCGATGGCGGTCGAGCCCTGCCCCGCTTCGTTGGAGAACAGGCCGCGCGCCACACCGGCTCGCAGCGCGATGATGATCGCCGCCCCTGCAAAGCCACCCACGGCCGATTGCGGATTGAACGCGCCGTAGAAAATAAGCCCAAACGTCGCTGGAATCTGCGAGAAATTCAGGATCAGCGCGAGCACTGCAACAATGATGTAAGCGCCGGCCATGAAGGGGATAACCTTCTCAGCCACGCTGCCGATGGACTTAATCCCGCCGATGATGACGATGAAGACCAGCACCGCGACAATCGCGCCGCCGATGGCTTCTTCAATACCGAACAGTTCATTGAGCCCGTCCGCAACCGCGTTGGCCTGGATCGAGTTGCCCGTTACAAGCGCCGAAAACAGCGTGCCGAGACAGAAGACTACGGCTAGCCACGTCCATTTCGGCCCCAGGCCCATCACGATGTAGGACATGGGGCCACCGCGCTTCGCCCCATCGCTCGTGGTCTCACGATATCGGATCGCCAGCGACCCTTCGGCAAAGGCGAGCGCCATGCCGAACAAGGCCGTGATCCACATCCAGAAGATCGCACCGGGCCCGCCCAGGGCAATCGCGGTCGCAACGCCAGCAAGGTTGCCGGTGCCCACCTGCCCGGAGAGCGCTGTCGAAAGAGCGGCAAAAGGGCTGATCTCGCCATCACCCTGGCCCTTGCGCCCCGCAAACAGCCCCTTGAACGCACTGCCCAGCTTGAGGATGGGGTAGAATCTCAACCCGACCATGATCCACAGGCCGATGCCCAGCAGGATGATTGTCATGGGAGGGAAGGGAATTACTTCCGCACCATTCCATGTGCCCCCCCATATAAAGTCTGAAACATTGGTGATGGGCGCGACCCATGCTTCCGCGCCGCTCATTTCTGCTGCCATGTGAGAGATCAATTCCCTGTATTCTTATCCCCGAGGCGGATGAGGCTAGATTGGTGCGCTGCAAAACAAAAGCCCTCTCTTGCAATTCGGTGCAGGCGGGCATATTGGCAACATGTTCCCTGACATTGCTAGCTATCCAGCCAATCCGGCGCTCTTGTTCCGGACGGCGACGAGACCTAACTGTCAGCGATCCGCAAACACCACTTTTGAAAGCGCGCAAGGCATCATGGCCGAAGAGCAAAAACAGAAAAAGACGAGCATTCCCGAATTCGTCAACCAGGTCCGTTCCGAGACAAGGAAGGTCGTGTGGCCCACCCGCCAGGAGACGATCCGGACCGCGATCTTCGTCTTCATCATGATGGTGGTGCTCTCGCTGTTTTTCCTCGGCGTGGACAGCGTCTTCAGCGCCGTCGTCAAATTCCTCCTGACCCTCGCGTCCTGACCCTCGCGCAAAGTTGCGCGTCAGGGCACTGTTTAAACGTTCAAGGATTTCTCATGGCCCGCTGGTACATCATCCACGCCTATTCCGGTTTCGAAAACAAGGTGAAAGAAGCCATCCTCGCCGAGGCGGATCGTCTTGGTCTGACCGAAGGCGTCGAGGAAATCGAGGTTCCGACCGAAACCATCACCGAAGTCAAACGCGGCAAGAAGGTTCAGGTCGAACGCAAGTTCATGCCGGGCTATGTCCTCGCCAAGCTGCGAATGAACGATGATATCTACCACCTGGTCAAGAACACGCCCAAGGTGACGGGCTTTCTGGGCAATAACAACAAGCCCCAGCCGATCAGCGAAAAAGAGGCCGCGCGCTATTTTGGCGGGGTCGAAGAGGCCAAGGCCGCACCCAAGACGCAGGTCAGCGTCGAGTACGAGATCGGCGACCAGGTCAAAGTGCTCGATGGACCCTTCGCCAGCTTCAACGGTGTGGTCGAAGAACTCGATTTCGACAAGGCCAAGGTCAAGGTCAGCGTGTCGATCTTCGGGCGCGCAACCCCGGTTGAGCTTGAATTTGAACAGGTTGAGCTGGTCAAGTAAGGCCCCATTGCGAAAGTCGGGCGCTATTGAAATCAAGCGTCCGCCAGCTCGGCGCACAATTTGGCTAACTTGGGTCCCTCTATTTTTGGAGCCAGCTTCCTTAGGGCGCTCTTCGCTCCGATCTCGTACAGCGCCCGGATGGCCGCGCTCGCGCCGCGATAGGATCGTTCGCGATTGCCCCCACTGCTCCCGGAATGGCGACTGAACAGGCGCAGGGACAAGTCCGAGGCCATGCGCTCAAGCAATGGTCGGGCGACCTTTGACGGCATCGCCTCTCGGATCAACCAAACAAGCGCGACAGCGCGGTGTTCGTTCTCGATCGATAACATCCGTGGGTCAGTTGGCCAATGGCTACGGTAAGCTGTTAGGGCGTCGTCATCTAGAAAGGGCAGACGCCCCCAATAGGTGAATTGGCGTAGCGCGCGCGTTCGGGCTGGTGATTGCGAAGGATCGGGGTCTGGGTTGCCTAACTTTTGCTTTATGGAAGATATCGAGGCTGCGAGCCATGTGGAATGGCCTGGCTCTTGCCGAGTGGCTCGCCGGGCCGCAGAAAGGGGTTTCACATCATCGCGCGCGTATGTGGCCTCATATTCAAACAGCAGCGACCAATAGGTGGCCAGGTCCGGCCAAAATGCATGGGTCCGTGATAGGTTCGCCCGCGAGCCGAGGCTTTCAATCCAACAGTGGATAGAGGTTGGCTCGATTTCGGGTGCAGCGCGCTCACTCGCCCAGCGGCGCCATTTCTGCGACGGCGTGGCGCCCGAAATCGAGCCAGGCGCACCGCTTATGACACGAGGATAGTGCAACGCTGCTGGATCACTTTCCGCGTTCCAGGCATTCACGGAACTTAGCCCCAGCCATCGGTGAAACAGCGCCTCCCAGCGCACAACATCCTCGCTGGTGGCAAGTCGTTTTCCACGATCAGCGGGGTGACCAAGCCAATAGAAGGGCCACGAGTAAAAGGCACTACCATCGTTGAAAACGGTTTTTTCTTCTTGGTCGAGGATCCGTCGCATCCAGAAAGGCATGGGTTCAAAGCGCTTGACCTCGTTAACTGGGATCGAAGGATAGCCTATCTGATCGTGTTGGTTTTCTTCAGGAATGTGGTCGGCCCACTCACGGGCCTGCGCAGCCATCGCGGCGATTTCGGCAAGATACTCAGGGAATTTGGCGTGCTCCTCACGCTGTGTGAGCGGGTGCCATTGATCGAGCTTCGTCAGGTCGAACATAAAGGTAGTTCCTAGATCGCAGATTCATAAGAAGAAAATTGATCTCAAAGAGCGTAGAACGATCCGCCTAACGGACCGTGAACCTGCGGCGTCGACCTTGTCTCCAAAGAGCTGGCGCGCGACCCGACAAGGGCGTGCCCAAGGGTATCATGAAAACCCCGCGGCTTGAGCTGGAGGGGCGGACCGCTCCGGTCAGCCGGTCCTAGACAAAGGACTTTCGCAATCCTCTTTGGTCAAGCGTCTTGTCTCAGCTTTTCTTAGCCGGAGCCTTTTTGGCGGGCGCTTTTTTGGCTGCCGTGTCTTTCATCGCGGCCAGCTCCTCGTCGATCTTGCGCGCGCGCCGCATTTCCTCGATCTCCTCGTCAACCGATGCGTGAGCGCGGCTTTTAGCGTGCTCTTCGCTTGCGAAAGCGGCACGCTTTTCAAGCTCGGAGATGCGGCCCAGATGCGCGTCAGCCTTGCTCGAAGCGGCGCCGACTGGACCAGCAGGGGTGCTGGCGGTGTCGGCGCCAGCCTGCTGACGGACCTGCTCGCGGGTGTCTTCGCGCTTGGCCTCAAGGTCCGCGATCGCGGTTTCGATCTCAGCCAGATCGGCCTTGGCGGTGGCGAGGTCTTCCCTGATCTTGGCGATGCTGGCGGTGCAGTCCTCGCGCGCGATCAGCGCCTGACGCGCGAGGTCTTCGCGATTGTGGTCCATCGCGGTCTTGGCCTTCTCGCCCCAATCCGCTTCGCTCAGTTCGGTTTGCGTTAGCTGCGCCTCAAGCCGGGCCGTGTTCTGAGTGGTGAGGGTGTGTTCGCGTTGAAGCGAGATGATCGCCTCTTCGATCTCGCGCTGGAGGTTCATCAGCATCTTCACCGGGTCGGATGCGGATTCGATGACACTCGTCACATTGCTTGAGATCAGTTCCTTCACCTGGATCGCAACACGCAGCATCAACATTCTCCTGAAGTTCTAGTAATCCTAGCGATACACTCCGCAGATTAACAGGCAATAGTCAGAGAGCTTGCATTCGCGGGGCAAAGCGCTAAGTGCGCATCTCGCCCCTCGCAAGGCGCGAATCCGTGCGGGAGCCTGGCCAGATGGCCCGGTGCTGGACCGCTTAACATGAGAGCGCGTGATGCCCCTTCCTTTGGGGTTACGGCACTCGACAGTGCGAAAGGAGGCCCCTCGTGGCCAAGAAAATCGAAGGCTATATCAAGCTGCAGGTGCCCGCGGGCGCTGCAAACCCTTCCCCACCGATCGGCCCGGCACTGGGTCAGCGCGGCGTCAACATCATGGAATTCTGCAAGGCGTTCAACGCCGCCACGCAGGAGCTTGAGAAGAACGCTCCGATCCCGACCACGATAACCGTTTACGCGGACCGCTCGTTCACCTTTACCTTCAAGAGCCCGCCGGCAAGCTTCATGATCAAGAAGGCCGCCAAGCTGAAGTCGGGTTCGAAGGAGCCGGGCAAGGTGTCGGCAGGATCGATTACGCAAGCCCAGGTAAAGGAAATCGCCGAGGCTAAGATGAAAGACCTCAACGCAAACGATATCGATGCGGCCATGAAGATCATCGAAGGCTCGTGCCGTTCGATGGGCCTCGAAGTGGTGGAGGGCTGAGACGATGGCAACCATGACGAAAAAGCAGAAAGCGCTGGCGGAACTCGACCGCGAGAAGTTCTACACCGTGGATGAAGCGCTGAGCGTCCTGCGTGAGCACAAAGCCAAGTTTGACGAAACCGTCGAGGTTTCGATGAACCTGGGCGTTGATCCACGCCACGCAGACCAGATGGTGCGCGGCATGATCTCGCTCCCGTCGGGCACGGGCAAGGATGTGAAGGTCGCGGTCTTTGCGCGCGGTGACAACGCCGAGAAAGCCGCTGCGGCGGGCGCGGACAAGGTTGGCGCGGAAGACCTTATGGAAGAGATGCAGAACGGCGATCTCGATTACGACCGCGTGATCGCAACGCCCGACATGATGGGAGTAGTCGGCCGTCTGGGTAAGATCCTTGGTCCCAAGGGCCTGATGCCCAACCCGAAGCTCGGCACGGTCACCCCGAATGTCGAACAGGCCGTGAAGGACGCCAAAGGCGGACAGGTCGAATTCCGCGTCGAGAAGATGGGCATCATCCACTCCGGGATCGGCAAGCTGTCGTTTGACGATGATGCGCTCAAGGCGAACTTCAAGGCGATCACCGAAGCGATTGTGAAGGCGAAGCCGTCAGGCGCCAAGGGCAAGTATGTTAAGAAGATCTCGATCACCTCGACCATGGGTCCAGGGCTCAAGATCGACACCGCTGAGGTGGAGGGCGCCTGAGGCCGCGTTCGAAAGCCGCTCGCTTAGTCGAGAGGGGCGGTTTCCCACTCGCAAAACAGCGTGCACTAAGGGGCTGGAGGCAACACGCTTCCGGCCCCTTTCGTGTTGTGCGCGAATGAGCGTGGCGGGATCCGTGCGCCAATCCAGGCAAGCTGCAGGAATGTAACGGGTAAGGCCTTCCCCGCGAACAGCAAGCGTGAATTTAAACGGCGTGTGCGCTTTGTTTTGTCCCGCACCTTGCTTTTGCTCCTGGAGGCATCATGTTTTACGCTCTGGTCACTGGCCGTCCCCTACTCTCGACCGACCGCGTCCCGACCGACCTCTTTGAAGGAGACACCATGTTCAATCCCAAATGGGGCGTTCTTGCGGTTGCGCTCGGCGTGTTTGCGCTTGCAGCAGCTTACAGCGTGGAATTGGGACTGGCTGTAGGTGTCGTTTTGGCGAGCGTCAGCGCAATCGCTTTGTGGGCTTACCTGCGCTCTGGGTTCCAACAGGGCGAAAGCCGGACGGATCGATCCGCACTGGCGCTTCGGTTCAGCCGGTTGGGACGCAACCGGCGCGCTGCGCAAGCCACCGCAGACCTACGCGCGAAGGCGCGATCGGATACGCCCAAGGGCCCCTGATCGCGAAGCCAATGCCTTGGCGCCGGCAATGCTGGCGTCAAATGCGGCGCGAGCGGTAATCAAAGCGCGATTGGAGAGCGTGGGCGAAAGCAGCGCGAAGCTGGCGCATGCGATCTGGTCAGTGCCGAACATCGCCTTGTGCGCGCCATCGCCTTCGGTGAAATCGAAATGCGTATAGCGCTCTTCGGCAAACAGGCTTTCCAGCGCCCGCATCTGAAGGACGGTGCCGGGCGAGTGCCGCGACCAGGCGGGATCGTAGCCCAAATGCGCGTAAACAAGTGTGGCCCCTTCCACCGGCAGTGCGAGGTAGGCAATCGGGCCCTTGCCGCCTTCGAGCAGGAAGGCGCGCATCCGGTCCTGCTCTGCCAGTTCGAGAAATACGCCGCTCGAAGCGGGTCCATCGGGCAAGCCAGCATCGAGCAAGCGCGCCTGATAGGTGAGCGCGGACAAGGGCGCTGCGCGGGTGAGGAACCGCTCGATCTCGGCCGGGGTGCGATGTTCGGTTATTGCAAACCCGTCGCCCAGCGCGGCCTCAAGCTTGCGCGCCTTGCGCTTTAGCGTCGAGCGGGTCTTGCCCGAGAAGCGCGCCATGTAATCAGCGAAGGAGGCGTCCATCGCGATATAGTGGCGCGGATAATCCTGCCTCGCGCCGATGAGATAGGCTGGAAAGCGCTCGCACAGTGCTGGCAGGGTGCTGAGCGGGGCGGAAAGGACGCGCAGACCATCGCGCCCCGGCTCTGGCGGGGCGGGAAGGACGCCGGTCCCGGCAAGCGCCTGTTCGAGCGAGAACGACCAGGTTGCCAGGCGCCGCGGCACCGAAAGAAGGCGGCGTGAGCCAATGGTGAAGTCGATCGGGGTCAGGGTTGCGGTGTGCGTCACGGGCGGTCTCATATCGCGCCGTAGAGCGTGTTGGAGAGCGCCTGTTCGGCATAGCGCGCGCCGGTGCGCCACAGGCTGGTAGGCAGCAGCGCCGGAGCCCTGGGCGCGGCGCTGATCTGCGGAGGATCGTCGCGGTAGGTCGCCGTGGCGACGCCCGCCTCATCGCGCAGGAACGCGCACAGCCCGTCAAACCGGCGGCGCACAATGCGATTCACGCCCAGCGTGGTGCGGTTGAACAGCTCGAAGCTGTGGCTCACAAGCGTCAGTGTCTCGCGGCCAGTGTCACGTGCGTGGCGGATCGCGGCGCGCATCTCGGCGAGCGAGAGCGCTGTGATCTGGCCGTGGCGCTGGCCGTTGTGGCTGTGGGTGGCGATCGAGCCAACGGGCACTTCGATGAGACCGCAATGCGCCAGCGGCTCGCGGTGCTCCGGGCCAAGAGAGATGCGAGCCGCACCGGGCAGAGCAGGGCAGTGGCTGGTATCGTATGCGATGCTGAGCTCGCCGAGTGCGCGCAAAGTGTCGTCATTGGCGCCGTAATTGCCGGCTCGAAACGCGACCGGAGCAGGCGCGCCAGCGGCCATCAGCTGCTCGCGAGCATAGGCGAGGAGGGTGCGCTGATCATCGAGCGTAAACTCGAACAGGTTCACGCCGGTGCGCTTGGAAGGCAGGGGGTTGCGATCACCCGCCAGCGCCAGCCACTCGGTGTGGAGGTGGAGCTGAACGTCCTGACCCGCCTCTAAGATCGGCCCCACCATGTCCTCAATCGCCGCCGTGCCCCAGATGAGCGCTGGCATGGGATCAACGAAGAACACAGCATTCTGCTCGGTCTCCCTGAGACGTCGCAGCTGGTAGGGAACGCCCGCGCTCTCCTTGCCCGAACCGCCAGAGAACGAGCGCACGAACACGTCCGCCCGTGCCTCCTCAGACAGATCGCCAGCAAACCCCGAACAACACTCGGTATCAATCGTGATATAGACACGCGTCATTGCGCAGTCCCGATTAGCAGGGCGGGGTTAATCGCCCGTTTGCCCTGGCCCCAGTCGCTCCTGACAGTCGACCGTGACGCGAGACCCCACGCTCAGATGCCGCCGGGCGTAAAATCATAGCCGTTTGTCGCCAGCCCATCGCACAGCGTGTCGACGCAACTTGCCAGGTCTTCATCGCTCGTTGAGCGGATAACGAAGTTCGCGCCCACCCGGCCATCCCGAAAGAAGGGGTAGGAGCCGATCTGGCAATTGGCATGGGCTTGCTCGGTCTCGCGCAGGAGATCAGCGACTTCGCTTTCAGCAACCCAGCAGCCCACGGTCTCGGTCAGCAATGGGGCTCCACCTTCCAGCTTGCCAGTCAGCGCGTCGAGCATTCCCGCGGTGATATGCGGGACACCCGCCATCAGGATGACATTGCTGCGCCGGATGCCCGGCGCCCCCGACATGCGGTTGGGAATAAGGTCAGCACCCTCAGGCACGCGCGCCATTCGCAGGCGCCCTTCGCTAAGCCCACCCTTGTCGGCGTAATACCGCTCAAGCAAAGCGCGCGCCTCTTCGTGGATGACAACCGGTACGCCCAACGCGGCTGCGACAGCATCGACAGTGATGTCGTCATGCGTGGGGCCGATCCCGCCGGTGGTGAAGAGGTAATCATTGGCCGCTCTCAGCGTGTTTACCGCCTCGACGATGCGCTCCTGATCGTCCGCCACCACGCGCACTTCGGCAAGGCGGATCCCCTGCACCTGCAGCCAGCTTGCGACCTGCGCGATGTTCTTGTCATGTGTGCGGCCCGAGAGGATTTCATCGCCGATGATGACGAGGCCGGCGGTCCAGATTTTGTCGGAAGAACTCATAGGCCCGCATCTAAGCGAAGGGCGCGCTGAATGCCACCGTCATGAAGCCCCGCTTACAGGACCGGTCACATCTATCGTCACATCCACGTCATTCGGCTGCTTCGAGCTGTTCCTCGGACTTTTTCGCGTTGGCGCTGGCGCGGCTGAACACCAGGATGCCGTCATCAACCGGATCACTCGCCATCAGCTTGCGATCAGCAACGTATTCCTGATTGAGCCGCCAGGGATATTGCGTCGCGTTCTTGGGGTTGATCCCCTTGGCGCGCTGGAGATAGCCGCTG
>JBCBKF010000044.1:0-12658 GCA_038522255.1 Pseudomonadota bacterium | reverse complement strand
TTATCCTGATGGGCGATGTCATGCCTCCTGGCGCTATCCGGGCAATGAAGCGCCCCGGCCCGATCAGTTCGATCAATTGGTCTTTCAACGTCCTTGATCCCGAAACGCAGTCGCCCGACGGCTGGTATCTTGCAGAGAACGCGAGCCAGCATGCCGATAAGGGCTATTCATCAGAACGGCTGCGCATGTGGGACGCTGAGGGAAAGCAGGTGATCGACGGCCTGCAATGCGTGGCCGTGTTCGGCTGACGCGGCGAGCGCGATCAGACGTCGTCGAATACGGGAGCGCGTTTTTGAATCGCTGCCATCACCGCTTCGATCTGATTGGGGGTGCGCATGATCGCGTGTTGCTCAACGCTCTCTTCGAGCAGGATGGAATCGGTATCGCGTTCAACCATCCCAGCCTGCAGCCGCTTGGCAGCGCGGATAGCGTGCGGATTGCGGTTGGCAATGTTGCGCGCGATGGCGGTGGCGCGTCCAAGCGGGTCTGGATCGTTAAAGGTTGCAAATCCCAGCGTTTGCGCTTCGGCGCCGGTGAATTCCCGATTGGTGTAAATCAATTCGCGCAGGATATCGTCGCGCACCAGACCCCGCCACAAGGCGTATCCTCCCATATCGGGGACAAGACCCCATTTCATTTCCATAATCGACATCCGCGCATCAGGGTGAACGACGCGAATATCGGCTCCGCTGGCGATTTGCAGCCCGCCGCCAAAACACACGCCGTGCACCGCGGCGATGACGGGGACCGGCAGCTTGCGCCAGGTCATCGCAACCTGTTGAAACGTGTTGGCATTGCCATGGGTACGCTCGGTCAATTCCGGTGCGCTTGCATCAGGAGCCCGGCCAAAACTCGCTGTGTCGAGCCCGGCGCAAAACGCGCGTCCTTCGCCCGACAGAACGATGACCCGCACACCTTTCTCATCGGAAAGTTGCTCGCCCGCGGCAATGATCGCCTCGAACATGCCAGGGTCAAGCGCGTTCATCTTGTCGCCACGGGTCAGGCGCACGTGCGCAACGCCAGTGTCTTCCAGCTCGATCGAAAGGCGCTCGCCCTCGTGGAGGGTCTGCGACGCGGTGGCGGCCTCTGCCATGGTGTGCCTCTTGTTCTTGTTTGTTCGAATGGGTGGCAAAACTGGCTCAAGCATCACGTCAAGTCTAGTGCGGATATGGGCCATTCGAACGGCAGGGACGACCTCAAACCTCAGGCATTGGCTCGAACTGATAGTTTGATGGCCCCGGCGGCGCATCCAGATAATAACCGCCCTGCGGATGGGTGGCGAGGATACGGGACAAGCCGAAAGGTTGGAGTTTTGCACGCACGCGCGCCACATGAACGGCAACACTGTTGGTCTGTGGTTCAAAGGTGATCCGCCAGACATCCGCCAGCAATTGCCGCTTGGTCATGGGTTTGCCGGGCTCCTCGGCCAGGCGCCAAAGCAATTCGAATTCTCGGGGATGAAGGCGCAGCCAGCGATCTTCGACCCGCCCGTCGCGATGCAGGAGATCGAGCGTGACATCGCCCGCCTCACGAAACCGAGGAATGAACGAATCGCCGTCTGGAAAACTGGCAGAGACCGAGTTGCTGTTCACAATTCACTCCCGCGGCGCATAGAGAACACAGCGCTTTGCGTAAAAATGAGATGATCGATCAGTTCAATTTCCAATGTGTTCGCGACGCTGGCCAGACGTTTGGTCGTGGCGATGTCGCCAAGGCTTGGCGTGCAGTCCCCCGAAGGATGATTATGCGCCAGGATCATGCTGTTGGCCCCGCAGGCAAATGCGGCAGCGAACACATCTCGCAAACGCAACCTGACTGCCGCTTCGTCGCCAGAGCCCAATGCTGCCTCCCCCGCAATCGTGCGGTTATGATCAAGAAAAATCGCATAGCAGCGCTCTTTCGTGGCGGGCGGGCACAGGACAACGCGGCGCATGTCGCAAATCATGTCGGCCAACACGCGTTCATGCGCGCGATTGGCGCCAGCCGATGCGGCTGACCGATTTTCCGGCAAAAGACCCCGGGGACGACCGGACAGGAGCGAAGTGGAAAGGGCTACCACGGAGCCATCCAGGTCGATTGCTTCTGATCCCAGCCGACAGACCCAGGTGATCGGCGCCAATCACGGTATGGACCAAAGCGTCTTTGCCGCATTGCATGGCGCACGAGGCCGATCGAAAGGACGATCAGTTGAAGCCAACTCGGGGCGATCACCATAATCGCATAGCCTATCGGTGAAACAGTCTCGATCAGCCCCCTCGCCAGATGTGCCGATACCACCAGGAGTTGTAACGCCGCGATCAGAAGAGGATAATTCCGGTTCGCATAAAGCGCGATTGTAACCCAGCTTAAACAGACGACACCGTCTATCGAGGCATGGAAAAGATCGACGTGCTCAAGCTGGTAGCCCAACCCCGAAATGCCTCTGTAAATCCGCGTAACGCCTTCAAAGAGGATCATCCAGGTTGCGGCGATGGCGCGTTCTGGCGCCCCTCCCCAGATCACAGCGCAGGCGAACAGGGTGAAGAAGACAATGTCTTGGATGAACGGACGCAAATCGGAGGTGAGCAAGGCCAGCATGAAGTGCGGAAACGATCAGGCGTTTACACGCGGCGCAAGCGCAGTTTCAGACCGGTCCAGATCTTCCAGAGCAGCCTCCTGGATTTCGGTCGGGATTGGTTGATCGTCGCTCATGGTTTCGCGCGCCACTTTGCTCAATTCGTCGTGCACCCGAAGAAGGCTCGTCGACATGGCAACCGCCTGTGCTTCGGCCTGGTTGAGGCGCATGAGAGCACGTTGGCCGGTGTGGACTTCGACGTTGGGGTTCTGACGCGCGGCCAGCATCGCTTGCTTGAGACGCGCAAAGGCAATCATGTTTTCATCGGCAAGCGCTTCGGCTTCGCGGATCAGTTTTTTGAGGTTGAGAGCGTCAGCGCGGATTGTATCGGTCATGTTTGTTCACTCCGACTTCGCCTGTGCCCCTCAGGAAAAGCCTTGTTGGTCAACGGGGATGACAGCACGATCCGCCAGCGCCTCGCTTATCATCAACGCGGCTGTCGCGGTTAAAACAGCGGCGGCCAAGAGGCCAAACGCAGTCCCCACAATCGCCGCGAGGCGAAACATGACGGCGTGCTCACCATCGAGCAGCCCGGGGACGACTTTGGGTTCGCCTGGCTTGAGCCAGGGGGCCCGTTCGATGAGCGGCGTCGCATCATTCAGCTCCACCGTCGTCACGTCGTCTTGGCCGTTCATATCGAAGCCAAAAACCGTCGCCGGGACCTGAGGAATCTTGTATACAGCTTCACTCAAGGGCTTACTTGAATTTCCAACCCCCTGTTTATCCTCGATTTCCTTGAGCGTATCGTCGCTTTCCCCTTCAGTTTTTTCCAGCCTGTACAGGTCTACAAGGTCTCGCAGGCTGCCTGCGCCATACAGGTCCTTAAGGGCTCGAATGTGCTGATTGATTCGGGTTTCGGACACTCCGAGTTCCTGTGCGATCACCTTGATCGGCACACGCCGGTCCACCCGCTCCATCACAGCGGCTTGCCGTTCCGTTAGCGGCCGCGTCTTATCCGGCGGCATGCCTTACTCCTCTTCCCGCCTGTCAGCCATTAATACTACGATCATAATCCTAAAAGGCTCCTAGTGACGAGGGGGTGTCCCCAATGGCGACCGATCGGTGATCAGGCAGCAGAACTGTTCACCCCGCAAGACGAAAGGTAGCGTTTGATATTACGCGCGGCCTGGCGCAGTCTCTGTTCGTTTTCGACCATGGCGATGCGCACGAAACCTTCGCCTTCCTCACCGTATCCCACGCCTGGCGCCACCGCTACTTGTGCTTCGGTCAACAATTGTTTGGAAAACTCCAAACTTCCCATGTCTTTAAGGGCGGGGGGCAAAGGCGCCCACGCAAACATTGATGCGGAGGGAGACGGGATAGCCCACCCCGCACGGCCGAACGCTTCGACCATTACATCGCGTCGCCGACGATACAGACTGCGGTTTTCCTCGACAATATCTTGTGGCCCGTTGAGCGCAGCGCAGGCAGCCGCCTGGATCGGTGTAAAGGCACCGTAATCGAGATAGGACTTCACGCGCGAAAGGGCTGCGATCAATTCGCGGTTGCCGACCGCAAAGCCCATACGCCAACCGGCCATGGAATAGGTTTTGCTCATGCTGGTGAACTCAACAGCAACGTCTTTCGCACCATCGGCCTGCATGATCGACGGGGTCGGGGCGCCATCAAAATAGAGTTCGGAATAGGCAAGGTCGGACAAAACCCAAATCTGGTTCTCCTTTGCCCAGCTTACCAGACGTTCATAGAACGCGAGGTCGACTGTCTCGGCAGTGGGATTAGACGGATAGCTCACCACCAGAACGCTAGGCCGAGGGACGGTGAAGGCCATCGCGCTTTCGAGCGATGCCCAATACGCCTCGTCCGGGGTCGTGGGCACTGACCGGATCGTTGCACCTGCTATGATGAACCCGAAGGTGTGTATCGGATAGGATGGGTTTGGGGCGAGCACGCAATCCCCGGGCGCGGTGATCGCAGTTGCCAGGCTGGCCAGCCCCTCCTTGGACCCCATCGTGACGACAACTTCGCTCTCGGGATCGAGCTCGACCCCGAATCGGCGAGCGTAATAGTTTGCCTGGGCGCGGCGCAGCCCTGGAATACCCTTCGACTGGGAATAGCCATGCGCATCAGGCTTAGCAGCAACCTCGCAAAGCTTGTCGATCACGTGCTGGGGCGGGGGCTGGTCCGGATTGCCCATACCCAGATCAATTATATCCTGTCCGCTCTGCCGCGCCGCATGACGCAGCGCGTTCACTTCCGCGATGACATAAGGCGGAAGCCGCTTCATGCGGTAAAATTGATCATTCATTGCCTAGTCCGCCCATTCATGCGCAATCATTCTCTGGCCCCGCGCAATTTGTTTCTAGTCCATCAGCGTTCGTGAGGAAAAGCGTTTTCGCCAAAGCTAAGCAAGAAGGCTTACGAACCGCTTTGTGCCAGGCAACAAAGTGACAGCCAAGAAACCTTCTTCCGTGACGCGGTAAATGATGCCAAGTCTGCACCAGGAGAGCAACGATATGCCCAGCGACAACGAAAAACCGACCGACGGACACGATTTCCTGAAAGAGCTGATGATGAACCCCTTCAGCTCTGCACCGAGCGAAGCGATGACAAACATGATCGCGGGCGCTTTCCCGGGGCACGGGGCATCAGGCAGTGAGAGCGCGTCTGCGATCTCGGACTTTTTCCCGGCGGTATCGGATGATAGCGATCTTGGCGATTGGGCCAAGGCGGGGGCCCAGCTGCAGCAGATGTGGCTGAGCTTCATCGGCCATCAAGCCAGCGAGGCGGTTGGGAAAGTTACGAGCGGCGTCCAACGCCCAACGAACCTGATTGACCCTGCTCAATGGCTGCTCATTTCGCAGAGCATGGTTCAGCAAATGCCAAAGGGTCTGTTCGAAGCACAGGCCCGGCTTGCCCAGGACTCCTTCGAAATGTGGCGGGGATTGCTTGGGCGGATGAGCCTCGGCCTGCCGGGTATGGGCAAGGACGAAACTGCGCCCAGTGACAATTCGGCAGCTCCGGCCTTGCCCAAGTCGGATCGCCGCTTTGCCGATCCGGCCTGGCAGGAACACCCTGCCTTCGCCTTGCTGCATCAGACTTACCTGATGCTGGCAGAATATTTTCGCAACTCTGTTCAGGCGATGGATGGCCTCGACGCCGAAAAACGCCAGCAGCTCGAATTTGCCGTCAACGCTCTGGCCGAAGCCATGAGCCCGGGCAATTTCCTTCTGACAAACCCTGTTGTCATGAAACGCACGGTGGAGACGCGCGGGCAAAATCTGGTGAAAGGGATGCAGCACCTCATCACCGATCTGAAGCGCGGGCAACTCACCCACACCGATCCCGATGCCTTCAAGCTTGGCGAAAATCTGGCTGCGACCCCCGGGAAGGTGGTCCACGAAACACCGCTTTACCAACTCATCCAATACAGCCCTGCGACAAAGGATGTGTTCGAAGTTCCTCTGGTTATTTTCCCGCCATGGATCAACCGGTTCTATATTCTCGATCTCAATCCGAAGAAGAGCTTCGTTAAATGGGCGGTCGATCAGGGGATCACCGTATTTGTCGTTAGCTGGCGATCTGCCGATGAAAGCATCGCGGACGTCGTGTGGGATGATTACATCCGCGCTCAGATGGACGCGATCGAACAGATCCGCGAGCGGCTCAAGGTTCCGCATGTCCACACTATCGGCTATTGCGTTGCCGGGACGACCCTTGCCGCCACCCTGGCCATCATGGCCCGCCGCGATGAAGCCGATAAGGTCAAGTCGGCAACCTTCTTCACAGCGCAGGTCGATTTTGAGCGCAGCGGCGACCTCAAGCATTTTGTCGATGACGCTCAGATCGAAATGATCGGCAAGCTTTCCACTCAGGGCTATATTGATGGGCGTTACCTCGCCGCAACCTTCAATGCGCTGCGGGGCAAGGACCTGATCTGGAACTATGTGGTGAACAATTACCTGCTAGGAGAGGACTATCCCGCCTTCGACCTGCTGCACTGGAACGGCGATGTCACCAACCTGCCCTCGCGCTGGCACAGCCAGTATCTGTGCGATCTTTACAGGGACAATCGGATGGTGGTGCCCGACGCGCTTGCGGCTGACGGGACACCCATTGACCTCACCAGGGTCGAAGTGCCGACTTTTGTTCAGGCCGGGCGCGAGGACCACATCGCTCCGGCCGAGAGCGTCTGGCGCATCACAGAGCACTTCAAAGGCCCGCTGGAATTCCTGCTCGCGGGTTCGGGCCATATCGCCGGCGTGGTGAACCCGCCCGCAGCGAAGAAGTATCAATACTGGCTGGGCGACAGCGAAGCGGCGAGCCTTGAGGCCTATATTGAAAGCGCAACCGAGCATCCGGGAAGCTGGTGGCCGCATTGGCTGGAATGGCTTGGCAAGCAAGATGACGCGATGGTTCCCGCGACCGGCAAGCGCAAGCCTGGCGGGCGCGGCGATCCGGTGATCGAGGATGCACCTGGCCGGTATGTGAAGACACGGTGACGCAAAAATTTGCACATAATGCAACGCATTATATTGCGCTGCACTCGCCCAAAATCACTTAAGAACAGGTACTTGTCCCTTTTATTGTGCACTGCACAAAAAGCTTGACTTCGCGGCTGCAATGCGTATTTTGTGCATCGCAACATAAAGCGAGGAAATCATGGCTGAAGCCACTAACCAATCGAAAATCGACGCTGCCGCCGAGAAGGCGTATGCCGAGGCGGCTGCCAAGAAAACCACGCAGGCTGCTGTAACGACCACGCCCAAGGCTCCGGCCAAGAAGGCTCCCGTCAAGAAGCCGACTGCGAAGAAGGCGCCCGCCGCCAAAGCAGCCCCGGCAAAGACCGTGAGCAAGGCGCCGGCGAAGAAGCCCGCTGCCAAACCCGCCGCGAAAAGCGTTGCGGCAACCAAGGCTCCGGCGAAGACCGCCCCGGCGAAAAAGCCGGTCGCCAAGTCACCGGCCAAGAAGGCTCCTGCGAAAGCCGCGGCAAAGACCACCGAAACAACCACGACCAACCCCATCACCAAACTAAAGGATACCATCATGGCAACTGCTGAAAAGACCGACGTCACCGCCCAGGCCAAGGACATGGCCGCTGACATGCAAGAGCGTCTGAAGACCGCTTACGCCAAGACCGGCGAACTCGCTGGCGAAGTCAATGAATTCAACAAAGCCAACGTCGACGCCGTCGTCGAAAGCGGCAAGATCTTCTTTTCCGGCGCGCAAGAGCTGGTCAAGGACAACGTTGAAACCGGCAAGAGCGTCGTTGAAACCGTCACCGAAGATGCCAAGAAGATGGCCGCGGTGAAGTCGCCGACCGAACTGATGCAGCTGCAAGGCGAACTCGCCCGTCGTAACTTCGACGCGGTTGTTTCGTACGGCTCGCAGCGCACCGAGGCGTGGGTGAAGCTCTACAACGACGCGTTCGCTCCGATCTCGAACCGCGTCAGCGTCGCGGCTGAAAAGATTTCGAAGGTCGCCTAAGAACCTCGAAGATACGTTTCTGAACCGGGCCTCTCCTCTCTCCCAAAAACCCGGTTCAAGAAAGCGCGCTGATTAAAGCGCATGGCCGGACATCTCCTTACGAGTTGTCCGGCCTTTTTCTTGGCAGTTTGGTCATAGGAAGCGATTTGATGGAAACATCGCCGCTGCCGCCACGTTTTGTTAGGCGCATTGCCAGAAAGTGCACCTTGCGCGAGGCGAAACGAATCCCATAATGGAAACCAATGTCAGCAATCCAGCCCGTCATCCACGCCCGCCCGTTGGTTGTCCTCGCCGCGCGCCCTTACGCGGCGGACGATGATCAGGACGCGGGTTCAGACAACGAAGTCGGGATCGCGACAAAGACCCGAACCAAGCCGAAGAAACCCAGCCAGTACAAAGTGCTGATGCTGAACGACGATTACACGCCCATGGAATTCGTCGTCATGGTTCTCAAACGCTTCTTCAGCATGGATCTGGAGCAGGCGACCCGTGTGATGTTGCACGTCCACCAGAAAGGCGTCGGAGTGTGCGGCATTTTCCCGTATGAAGTGGCCGAGACCAAAGTAAACCAGGTTATGGATTTCGCCCGGCAGAACCAGCATCCGCTGCAATGCACGCTGGAAAAGGCGTAAGGGCAACAGCGTGAGCGGTTTTGGCCATCCAGACCCCGACCCGGTGGGTCCCGGGCAAGAAAGCGTCTGGGACTATCCCCGCCCAGCCATCGCCGAACCGACCGAAAGGCGCATTCAGATCATTCATTGCGGGGTCAATCTCGTGGACAGCCGCCGCGCCTGGCGCACGCTGGAGACCAGCCACCCGCCCACCTATTACATCCCTCCCGCTGATGTCGCGATGAAGCACCTGGTGCCCAATCCGCGCCGCACGATGTGTGAATGGAAAGGCCAGGCGCGATACTGGGACATCCAGGTTGGCTCCAATGTGATCGAAGCGGGCGCGTGGGCCTATTCGGACCCCACGCCCACCTTTGCCGGTATTCGGGGATTTCTCGCCTTTTACCCTGATCCCCTGGACCAATGCCTTGTCGATGGCGAAGCGATCACCCCACAGCCAGGGCAGTTTTACGGCGGTTGGATCAGCCAATACGAAGCGGGCCCTTTCAAGGGCGGTCCGGGCAGCCGGTTCTGGTGACGTTTAGGCCAGGTTCAGCACGCATCTTGCAAATGCATGTGACACACATGAAGAAGCCGATGACCGCTACGCATTTTCCCGCTATGCCCGTGTGCGAAGGCAGCGGGGGCACGCCCACTCATCTGTCGCTTGGATAAAAGGTTGATACGCGCCCCGTGCTGAACTTTCTGCCCAGTGTGGATCGCTACATCTTCCGGCTGGTTATTGTGCCGATGCTGGGAGTGTTTGCATTGGCTGCCTCGCTGCTGCTGCTCGACAAGATGTTGCGCCTGTTTGATTTTGTTGCGGTCGAGGGCGGGCCTGTCGCTGTCGTGTTCCAGATGCTGGGCGCTCTGATCCCTGAATATGCCAGCCTTGCTATTCCGCTTGGATTGCTGCTGGGCATCCTCCTGGCTTTCCGAAAGCTTGCCACGTCATCAGAGTTGGACACGATGCGCGCGGTCGGCCTTTCCTATTTCAGGATCCTGCGTGTGCCCTATGCGATCACGCTTGTGCTGGTCGCCGTCAATGTCGCGCTGGTTTTCTACATTCAACCGGTCAGCCGTTATTATTACGAGCAACTGGAGTATGACCTGCGTTCAGGGGCACTTGGTGCATCGATCAAGGTCGGGGAATTCACGACGTTGGCGGACCGCCTTGCGCTGCGCATCGAGGAAAGCGAGGATGAAGGCCGGCGGCTGAAGGGTATTTTTGCGCGGGTCACCAATGATCGCAAACAGACCCTATCCATCAGCGCGCGCGAGGGCGCGTTTCTGGCGACAAGCGACAGCCCCGACACGATCATCCTGCGCCTTACCGAGGGCACGATCGTGCAGGACACAGGGAGCAAGACGCCGCGCGTGCTCAGCTTCAGTCGGCACGATCTGCCCATCGACCTGCCCGCCATTGAAGAGTTCCGCGAACGCGGCGATGCGACCCGTGAATACATATTGCCCGAATTGCTGAAGATCGGCTGGAGTCCCGATGCCGATCAGGAGGAGCGCGATGCGAGCCAGGCCAGCTTCAACTTCCGCCTGGTCGAAGTCGTCATGATGCTGCTGATGCCGCTGTTGGCCGTGGCCTTGGCGATCCCTCCCAAACGCTCGACAAGCGCTCTGGGCGTTTTTGTCTCGATCGTGATGGTGGTCGCCTATCACAAGATAAACCAGTATGGTGAGGACGTGGCATCGCTTGGCCTGATTGATCCGGTGCTGGCCTTGTGGGTTCCATTTGCCGCTTTTGCAGCGATCATCCTCTGGATGTTCTACCAGGTCGCCTATGTACCCGGCGGACAGGCGATAGGCTGGTTGGAAAACGGTTTTGCGCGCATTTCCAAATGGATCGGAAAATTGTTCGCCGCGCGTCAACCAAACGCTCCAGTCGATCAGGACGACCTTGCGACCTCGTCACCCCTGGCCCCGGCCGAATAAGTCCAGTTCAAACGCACACGCAAGCGATCCCATGCAACTCGATTTCTTTCCTTCACGCACGCTGACGCTCTACCTCGCCAAGATGTTCGTCGTGCGGATTCTCGCCGTGCTTGTCATGCTGGTTCTGGTGCTGATGATGCTGGACCTGCTTAGCCGGACTGGCGAAATCCTGACACCAGAGGGCAACGGCCAGGCTGAAATATGGCGCTATGTCACCTTACGGGTGCCGCAACTTATTTCGCGCTTTTTGCCCTATTCGGTGTTGCTGGCGACGTTGATCACGCTGGTAACGCTCAACCAGAATTCAGAAGTGGTGGCTATGAAAGCCGCCGGACTATCAGCGCACCAGGTTCTTTTCCCGTTGCTTCTGACGGCGGCGGTGATCGCTGTCGTCAGCTTCGTCTTTAACGAAAGGATCGTGGCGCGCGCCAATTCCGCGCTTACGGCCTGGGAAGCGGTCGAATATGGGGAGATACCGCGCGATAGCGGCGTGCGCGCGAACGTGTATCTTACCGATGGCGACAACATCCTCGCCGCTTCATCGCTGGTTGGGTCAGGGCAGAACATCACTCTGGACGATGTCACCTGGTACAAAAGGGCGCCCAGTGGTTTGATCCTCGAACGCGTGAAGGCGACCGGCGCATCCTACGCAAATCCGGGCTGGCGGTTGGAAAACCCTGTCCGATTTGATGTCGGCGAAGCGAAGGTCGAAGAGCTTGCGACCCTGGTTGTGGGAGCCTCGCTCACGCCGGAGCGGATCGATGTGCAATCAGTCAATCCGGACGGGCAGAGCTTCTTCGAACTGCGCGACACGATCCTCGCCTTCGAGGCGCTCGGTCGACGCACATCGGAACTCGAAGCGAAGTGGTGGCACCGCATCGCCGGACCGTTATCGGCGCTCTTGATGCCGCTGCTCGGATCGATTGCCGCTTTTGGCCTGGCCCGATCGGGACAGTTGTTCGTTCGCGCGGTCATCGGGATGGGGCTTGGCTTTGCCTATTTCGTTGTCGATAACGCGGCGCTCGCGATGGGCTCGTTCGGGGGCTATCCCCCATTGCTCGCAGCCTGGGCCCCGTTCCTGTTCTTTCTCCTTTTGGGTGAGACCGTGCTGATCCGGACCGAGGAATGAACGATTGGACGCTGCGCCTTGCGCGCGAACGAGATGCGGACGCCATGCCGGCGATCGAGCGGGCTGCGGCGGAGTTGTTTATCGCCGATGGCACGCTGCCTGACTTCGATCCGGACGACACCTGGTCGACTGAGGAACTGCGGCGCTTCATTCGCAAGGGACACAGCCTCGTCAGCCATGTCGGCGAAACGCTGGCAGGCTTTCTGGTTTCCCAACCCTTCCGGCGCGAATTGCATATCTGGGAAATGGACGTCACGCCGCGCTATCAGCAGCGTGGGATCGGCACTGGCCTCGTGCGCGCCTGCCTGATCGATGCGCGCAATGCGGGCTTTCGAGCGGTGACGCTGACGACCTTTCGCGATCTTGCCTGGAATGCGCCGTTCTACGCGCGACTGGGCTTTGAGGAAGTCACCGCGCTCGATGCGCATCCACGACTGGCAGGCGAGCTAGCAAACGAGGCGGATGATGGCCTTCCGGCAGAGCGACGCTGCGCCATGATCGCGTTTCTCGATTAAGGCAAAACGCGCTAGGTCAACGAACACAACCAAAAGGAACCGCCATGCTCCAATTCCCGACCGCCCGCTTTTGCACGCTTTGCGTCCTCGCTGCGATCACTGCCGCGTGCAGCAATGAACCCGAACCGCAGGATCCGGTGGTCGAGCAAATGCTCGGCGAAGCACCAGAGATCGACAATCCGCAAGATGCGGCCCTCACCGGTGTTGGAGGCACGCCTTCCCCCGCATCTGATAAAGGCGAACCGGCTGGCGCGATGGTAAGCGGGAGCAATGGGGACGAAGCGCGCAAGCCCGATCCCAAGCGATCAAAGCTGATCAAGGCCGATCCTCGCTGAAAGCCACAGGGCCCGTGCCACAGGGCCGAGCCACGGGGCTGAGCGAAGCGCCCAGCCCCGTG
>JBCBKF010000043.1:0-12791 GCA_038522255.1 Pseudomonadota bacterium | reverse complement strand
AGGCGCGCCTGCCATTCTTCGGGGCTGCATTCGATAGTGGGCTTTAACTGTGTCGCCATGGGTCCGCTCCTCTTTCGTATCCGTCAAGCGGCATAGGGTATCGCACGGCTGGGGGCGCTGTCGCAAGATGTTCTGGCGACTGGGGACCTGTCGCATCGCATCCGTTCGGAAACTCTATCGCACCCGGCTCGTTGAGCACGCACACCAGAGATGTTGTCCCGTGCTCAAGGTAATCTCAATTGCGCCTTTTCCCATCGGCCTCTAGGCGCGCCTTAGAATGAGCGAAAATGCCAAATCCGGGTCTGAAACCAACAACGCCAAACTGACGCGCGGCCCGATCACACGTCATCTCATCGAACAGACATTGCCCGGCATCATCGGCGTGGCAGCGATCATGTCGATAGGGCTGGTCGACGCCTATTTCATCGGCAAGCTGGGGAGCGATCCGCTCGCGGCTATCTCGTTCATCTTTCCGATCTCCGTTGCGCTTTCATCGCTTGGCGTTGGCGTGATGGTCGGCATCAATTCGGTTGTCAGCCGAGCGCTTGGTGAAGGCGAGGATGACAAGGCGCAGCGCCGGGCAACGTTCGGCATCGTTTTTGCCACGATCGTCGGCGTGATGCTTGCAGGCGCAGTGTTCGCGCTAATTGATCCGCTATTCAAACTGATGAACGCAGAAGCGGACATCCGCCCGCTCATCCGCGACTACATGGTGCCTTATGCGATGGGCTTTCCCCTGCTGCTGACGATCATGGGCATGAACGGCGTGCTCAGAGCGCAGGGTGAGGCGCGCAAATCGAGTTACATCAACGTCTCCTATGCGGTCGCAAACTGGATTCTTGATCCGTTGCTGATCACTGGCGCTTTTGGATTTGAGGGTTTTGGCCTGGTGGGCGCCGCCTATGCGACCATCGCAGGATGGGGCGTTGGCGTTATCTTCGCGATTGTCATGATCCGTTCGGTCGGGATTGACATCAATCCGCTTGGCCTTGCGCGCGGTAATCTGATCGATCCAGCGATCTCGATCCTGCGCGTGGGCGGTCCCGCAGCCTTTTCGAATGCGATCAATCCGATTGGCCTATCGATTCTGACAGCTCTGATCGCAGCGCAAGGTCAGGACGCGGTCGCGGGTTTTGGCGCGGCGGGGCGATTGCAGAGCTTTGCTACAGTGCCGCTTCTGGCGCTGTCAGGATCGATTGGCGCAATTGTGGGCCAAAACTGGGGCGCACGCGAATTTGGCCGCGCGCGCGAGGCGGCGATCTGGGCGGGCAGTTTTTGCCTGGTCTGGGGACTTGGAACGGCGACCGTGTTGTTTGCCGCAGGCGAGTGGTTCGGGCAATTGTTCTCCGATAACCCCGCCGTGGTCCGTGAATTTGCACTCTACCTCAACATCGCTGCGTGGGGCTATGCGGGCTTTGGGGTGCTGATCGTGGCCAACGGGGTGCTGAACGCGGTTGACCGCGCGGCCTTTGCCCTGACCCAATCGAGCCTGCGCGTGTTCCTCGTGATGTTGCCCTTTGCGCTGCTGTTTGACCAGACGCTGGGTTCGGCTGCGATTTACGCTGCTGAGCTCGCTGCCAATATATTTGGCGCAGTGACCGGAGCGGCGCTCATCTGGTGGGTACTGGGCCGCCAGTCCCGGCGCGACAATTCCTGAGGCCTCACGGGGCCAGTGCTAGGCCTTCATTAACCATCGCGCGGCATAGAAGCCTTGTACGCCTACGTATGAGAACCCCTGGGGACCCAAGCGCAACATGGACGACCTGCTGGCCGATTTCGTCGCCGAGACACGCGAAATGCTCGAGGCGAGCGAGGGCGAGATCATCGCCTGGGAGGCCAACCCGGCGGATGGCTCGCGACTGGATGCAATCTTCCGCTTCGTTCACACGGTGAAGGGCAATTGCGGCTTTTTCGACTTTCCGCGCCTCGCCGCCCTCAGCCATGCCGCCGAAGACGCGCTTGCCGACGTGCGCGCCGGACGCCGCGAACCCGACGCCGCGCTGGTCTCTGCTGTGCTGGCCGTGATTGATCGGATCGTCGAACTGGTCGATGGCATCGAAGCGGATGGTCAATGCCCCGGAGGCGATGACGCTGATCTGATCTCTGCGCTCGAGGAAGGGGGCTGCGCCCCCGACTTGCTGCTTGAGGAGGAGAGCGATCCGACCGCCATCAGTGATCCGGACACGCCAAACCCCGGCAATGCTGCCACCCCGCCCGTGCAGGCCAATCCCGCCGCGCAGCGCACGATCCGCCTTCCCGTTGACCTGCTTGACCGGGTGATGAGCGGCGTTTCCGACATGGTGCTTGCGCGCAACGATCTGGCCCACCGCCTGCGCCAGGCTGGAAATCAGCCAACGATAGACGGTCCGTTCGAACGGCTCACCAGCATCCTGTCCGACGTGCGCGACGCGATCACCCGAATGCGCATGCAGCGGATCGAAACCCTGTTTGGCCCCATTCCCCGCCTGGTGCGCGATCTGTCCTCGGAACTGGGCAAGCAGGTGCTGATCGATCTTGAAGGCGGCGACGTGGAACTCGATCGAGAGATGATCGAGATGATCCGCGATCCGGTCACCCATATCATCCGCAACGCCATCGACCATGGGGTTGAAACCCCGCATGATCGGCTGTCGAAGGGCAAACGTGAAACCGCCTTCCTTTCAGTCGCCGCGCGCCAATCAGGCAATACGATTTCGATTGTGGTCAGCGATGACGGGCGCGGCATTGACGAGGAACGCATCGCGGCCAAGGCGATTTCGACAGGGCTTATCACCGCGTCCGAACGAGCCGCGATGGACCGCGAGAAGATCCTCCAGCTGATTTTTGAACCCGGCTTTTCAACCGCGGCAACCGTGTCGAACGTGTCTGGTCGCGGCGTCGGGCTGGATGTGGTGCGCCAAAACCTCGAAAAAGTGGGCGGCAGCATCAAGGTGTCGAGCACGTTGGGCGTGGGCACGCTGTTCACGCTGCAAATCCCGCTGACGCTCAGCATTATCGCCGGGCTTACCGTCGAAGTCGGCCCGCAGCGCTTCGCCATCCCGCAAAGCTATGTCGAGGAAATCCTCCACGCCTCAGCGAGGTCGCTCGACTACACCCGGATGGGAGAGACCGCGCTTGTCAGCTTTCGTGGCCAGCGTGTCCCCTGCCTCGCGCTCAGCGAAGTGCTGGACGTGGAAGGGGGCGAAGGCGATGTGGCTGAACGCTCCATGGTGATGCTGCGCCTTGCGAGCGGCGATCTGTTCGCACTCGCGGTGGATGCCATTCACAGCCATGGCGATATTGTTGTCAAACCCCTCGCGCCTGCAGTCATGAAGAGCCAGCTCTATGCGGGATCAACGCTGCTTGACGATGGCCAACCGGTGCTGTTGTTGGATGTTACCAACATCGCCTCGCTCAACAATCTGATGTCCGATGCGCGCACCCGTGTGCTCGCCGATGCACTTGGCGAGGAAGAAAGCCGTGCGCAAAACGTCCAGCGCGCGATGCTGTTTACCGGTTTCGACAACCGCCGCCGCGCAGTCCGCCTTGAGCTGGTGCAGCGCATCGAGACCGCGACGGCAGACGCGGTCGATCAGAGTTCGGGCCATCCGCGCGCGGTGATTGACGGGGTGATCCTGCCGCTCATCGGCCTTCCCGAAGGACCGCTGCCGGTCGAAAAAGTCCGCCTGCTGCGCCTGAGCGACGGCGTCACCGAACTGCTTTACGCGGTGCAGGAGATTGACGATGCAGTGGCGCTTTCCAGCGAATTGAAACCGGTTGCAGACGATCCCATGACCGAAGCGATAACCCTGATCGAAGGACGGACCGTTTGCCTGATTGACGGGCACGAGATCTTCGCTCGCCATGGCGAGGCGCCGCAACCGGTTGCGCGGCCCAAATGCCGCCTTCCACGAGGCGAATGGGCGCGCACGATCCTGTCACCGCTCGTCGCGTCTGCGGGTTATCAAGTGATCGGCGCAGAGGATCCAGACAGCGAAGACGCTCTTTCGATCTGGTTTGAAGACGATTACGAATCCGCCAGTGCGCTGGATATGCCCATCCCCAGGCCCGTCATCCGCCTGCGCGATCATCCGGAAGGGGCGAGAGCCAGCGAGAGCATCTATCGCTATGACCGCGAAGGCCTGCTGGCCGCGCTGCGCGATGCGCGCGCCGCCACGATGATGAATGCGACGAGCCCGACGCGCGACGAGCCCAAAACAGCAGGAGGCGAGGCATGAACGATCTTCTTGTGATGGTGCAGATCGCCGGTCGTCGCTGCGCGCTGCACGCCCATGACGTGAAGTCCGTAATTGAGCTGGGCGCGATCACACCGGTGCCGCGCAGCCCGCATTTTATTGCCGGGATCACCGCTTTGCGCAGTCAGGCGCTTACGGTGATTGATTGCCGCCTGGCGCTCGGCTTTGCGCATCTGGAATGGGCCACCGACCATCGCGCAGCGGCGGTGTCAGTGGGCGGGCACTCCTATGCGCTGATGGTGGACGCGATCGAGGATATCGCCACAGGCCAATCAGCGCCCGGCAGCGTTCCGGGAGGTTTCGGCCCCGAATGGACGCGTGCGGCCACGGGCATGGTGGAAACCGCCATCGGCCCCGCGCTTATGATCGACCACGAAGCGTTGATCGCTGGCCCGGACGCAGCCGCGAGAGAGGCCCCCCAAGGAGCAGCGGCCTAAGCGGTTTCACCAGCGCTTTTGCGAGCGGCAGCTTAATTCAATAGTTACCGCTTCTGGCTACCGTTTGATCGCCAAAACAGGGGTGATCCATGAAAACCTGCCTTATCGTCGATGATTCCCGCGTGATCCGCAAGGTCTCGAGACACATTCTCGAAACGCTCGGGTTTACTGTCGAGGAAGCGGAAAACGGCCAGGAAGGCCTCGATGCGTGCGACCCCAAGATGCCCGATGTCGTGCTATTGGATTGGAACATGCCGGTGATGACCGGGATCGAGTTCATCATCCAGCTGCGCAAGCGTCCCGGCGGCGACAGGCCCAAAGTGGTCTTTTGCACCACTGAGAACGACGTGGCGCACATCCGCGAAGCGATTTCGGCGGGCGCGGACGAATATGTGATGAAACCGTTCGATCACGAAACGCTGCAGATCAAACTGCAATTGGTGGGCTTTGCGTGAACGCCCCGCTTTCGCCTTCCATGTCGGCGTCCCAGCCGGCTGACGCGACGGACTCATCGCCCCTGTCTGAGGCGGACGAATCGATCCGGGTGATGATCGTCGACGATTCGCTGACCGTGCGCACCATCCTCAAGCGCATGGTCGAGAGCGACAGTGCGATGCGCGTAATGGACACGGCGAGCAGCGCCGAACGCGCCATCGCCCAGCTTGAAAAGTCACCCGCCGATGTCATCCTGCTGGACTTGGAGATGCCGGGCATGGGCGGGCTCGAAGCGCTGCCCGCGATCCTGGAGCGGGCGCAAGGCGGCCAGGTTCTGGTCGTTTCATCGTTGACCCAGGACGGGGCGGAGCACACCATTTCGGCGCTGTCGATGGGCGCCGCTGATACGATGCTGAAACCGCGTCCCGGGGGCTTTGATGAAGGCTACCGGGCAAAGCTGCTCAGTCATATCCGTGCGCTGGGCGAGCCGGCCATGCGCGCACGCATCGAAGGTGACGCGCCCGCACCAGCTGCACCGCGCGCCAAAACGGCCGAAAGCGCACCGGTGTCACCCCATGCGCGCAGCGTTTCACAGCGACCGGCCAAATCCCCCGATGTTATCGCAATCGGAGCATCGACGGGAGGCATCCACGCCCTCAACATCATGCTGCGGGGCCTGTCACCCGAATTCAAGCTCCCGATCCTGATCACCCAGCACCTGCCTGCCTCCTTCATCCCCGTCTTTGCCCGCCAGATCGAAGTGGCCTGCGCGCGCCAGGCGGTGATCGCAGAAGACGGCAGAGAGATACGTGCTGGAGAGGTCGCCATCGCCACCGGTCATGGCCACCTGGTCGTACGCCGGGTCGCAGACCGCCTGATCGCTCGCACATCGGCAGAGCCGGCGCGCAGTGGTTGCATGCCTTCGGTCGATCCGATGTTTGCCAGCTGCGCCGAGGCCTGCGAGGGCCGCGTGCTGGGCGTCGTGCTGTCCGGCATGGGCCGCGACGGGTTTGACGGCGCGCAGACCGTGGTCGAAGCGGGCGGCGCGATCATCGCGCAAGATCCAGACACAAGTGCAGTATGGGGCATGCCCGGCGCCGTCGCCAAGGCCGGGCTTGCGAGCCTTGTCGCGCCTCCGCAGGATCTGGCAGCCTGTGTCCTTGAAGCTGGCCGGTGCGCGGCGCTGCGCGGCGAGCCTTGATCGCTGCCGACGACTTTTGCGCACAATGGACGAATACCAAGCCTCTCATCAGATCATCGCTGACCTTCTGGCCCAGCACACCGGACAGCACCTGACTGAAAGCCGCCGCTGGCGCGTCAGCACCGCTCTCGCCGGCGTGTTTCGGGAGCACGGCATAACCAATGTCGATCAGTTGGTCTGCCTGCTGGAAGGACAGCACACCGCTGCTGAACGGCGCGCGCTGACGCGACGCGTGGTCGAGGCGCTACTGAACAACGAGACCTATTTCTTCAGGGACAAACCGACCTTCGACCAATTGCCGCAGCACATTCTGCCCGCCATCGCGCACCGGCGCGCGGATACGCGGCGGCTCTCCATCTGGTGCGCCGGATGTTCGACCGGGCAAGAGGTTCAAAGCCTTGCCATGGCCTTTGCCGATAATCCCGAACGTTGGCACGGCTGGACAATTGAACTGCTGGGGACCGATGTCTCCCAGCGCGCGATCGAGGCGGCCTCAAGCGGGCTTTACAGCCAGTTCGAAGTGCAGCGCGGGCTTGGAGTTATTGAGATGCTGCGGCACTTTGACGAAACGCCAACGGGTTGGCTGGTCAAGGAGGAAACGCGACGGATCACGCAGTTCAAAAAGCACAACGTCCTGGACGAACCGCCGGCGCGCGCCCGGTTTGACCTGGTGCTGTGCCGCAATGTCCTTTTGTATTTTGATCAGCCCACGCGCGAAAAGGCTTTTGCCCGCCTCGCCAGCGCGATGAACGCTGACGGGTTCTTGATGCTGGGCGCCGGTGAAACGGTAGTGGGACAGACGAGCGCTTTTGCGCCCGTCCCTGATCGTGCCAGCGTTTACGAGCTGAACCCGGCCAATTCGGCGCAGCCAAAGCCCTTGCCCTCCTCCCCTGTCGAGGGCGCTCTGGCCGGTCAGCCCTGAACCGCACGGCCTTGGAACGCACGGTATCAGGGCTGAACACGCATGCTTACAATCTGACCTGATCAATCCACAATTTCGCATAGAAACCGGGTCGCAAACCCTCGCCGTTTCATCCTTCTTTAGCCATTGCTCTTTAGCCAGAATGAAAACGCGCCATTGAGCGTGAAAACAGCAATGACAACGCGCCATTCGGGGACATTCGGGTGAGTACCAACACCATGCTGCGTCACTTGACCCCGCGGGGTCTTGTCGGCGCACCTTTTGCCGCGCTCACCTTGGTTGGCGCGCTAATTTCTCTGGTAGTCATCGCCAGCGACCGCCTCGAATTCACCTCCCCCGCAATGCTTCTGATTTCCGGCGCTCTTCTTTACGCTGCGACGCTGTTCTTCCTTGTGCGCGGCGGGTTTGCGGGGGCGCGCGAGCCTGTACATCCCGCCTCTACCGATCAGCTGAGCCAGCTTCCCAACCGTCGCTCGCTCCACGCCGATATCGACGAACTCTCCCGCACCCGGGAGGAGGTTGCGATCGCGATCATCGATCTCGACAGCTTCAAGCAGGTCAACGATCATTACGGCCACGCGGTGGGTGATCAGTTGATCCAGGCTTGCGCTGCAATGCTGCACCAAGCGTGCGGCGAGGAAGCGCGATGCTATCGCCTTGGCGGTGACGAATTTGCAGCGGTGATGGGCGGCCAGGCTGCTGGCACCATGCTCGAAGGGATATGTCGGGGTCTGCTGGAGCGGCTTCATACGCCTTTCGATATCGGTGCGCGCCGCGTTTCGATCGGCGCCAGCATTGGCCTTGCCCGCAGCACCACCGACCATCACCTGCCTTCAAGCGAGATGCTGCGCCGCGCTGATATCTCGATGGACATGTCGAAACGCGGCGGGAAAATGCGCTGCACATGGTTCAACGAAACCTTCGATCAGCGCCGCGTCGCGGTTCGCGAAATCGAGGACGACCTGCGCGAAGCGCTCACCAACCGAGAGCTTGATCTGGCCTATCAACCGCTGGTGGACGCCGACACGGGCAAGATCGTGGCGGTGGAAGCGCTGCTGCGCTGGACCCGTTCGGATGGCGAGCCTATCAGTCCCAACGTTTTTATTCCCGTCGCCGAGGAATCGGGCCTGATCAACCCAATTGGCCTGTGGGTGCTGCGCACGTCCATGTGCGACGCGTTGAGTTGGGGTAACATCATACTGTCGGTCAACATCTCGGCCGCGCAATTGCGCAACCCGGAATTTCCGATCAAGCTGGGCGAATTGCTTGAGCAAACCGGATTTGAACCCTCCCGGCTGGAACTGGAGATAACCGAGACCTGCCTCGTTCTCGACCCGGTGGTCGC
The DNA here is from genome assembly GCA_038522255.1 of Pseudomonadota bacterium. Lineage (GTDB taxonomy): Bacteria > Pseudomonadota > Alphaproteobacteria > Sphingomonadales > Sphingomonadaceae > Erythrobacter. Next base: position 4,216 of record JBCBKF010000043.1, on the reverse strand, counting down.
CGAACGCAGCCTCGATTTGATCCGCAGCTTTGGTGTCAATATCTCGCTTGATGATTTTGGCACCGGCTACGCCTCGATCGGGTTTCTGCGGCAATTCCGCTTTGAAAAGCTCAAGCTGGATCGCAGCCTCGTGGTGCAAGCGGGTGAGGATGATGGCAGCCGCGCGATGATGCTTTCCAGCATTGCAATGGCGCGCGCGATGAAAATGAGCGTAACCGCCGAAGGCGTCGAAACCCACGAGCAAGCCGACATGGTGCGCCTGGCCGGAGCCGATCAATTGCAGGGCTGGCTGTACTACAAGGCCCTGCCCCAAACCGAAATCGATCAGCTTTACGCAGCGCAAATGCGCGCTCAGCAAGTAGATGTTAAGCATAGTGTTCTAGGCCCACCGGACAATTCATCGGAGCCCAATTCCATTCCCGGTCGCACTAAGGGGTATGCGCAATGAGCGCGTTAGAGGAAATAACCGCGGATTTTGAGGCGCAAAACGCCGCAGGTCGAAGTGAAAGAGCCGTGCAAAGCGGGCCGCAGGACGACACGTCCGAAGGCAGCTGGCTGACCTGGTTCAGCGGGCTTTCCGTTGGGCGCAAGATCCAGGTTTTCAATCTCGGATACCTCGCCTTTACGCTGATTGCGGCATCGTTTGTGGTGGTGGGTTATTTCCACCTTGGCGAACGTGCAGAAGCAATCGCGGCAGAGCATGACTACGCGCTTGATGCGCAGCAATTGGTCTCCGTCCTTAGCGAAACGCAGCGCCACACTGAAATGCTGGTGGCGACAGGAGAGCCAATCCGAACCGACGCCGCGTTGGAAGGGGCCGCCGCCGCTGGCGAGTTGGCCCGCGAATTGCGTGACAAGGTCCAAGGCAGCGATATGGCGGCAGCGGATCGGCTGGCGCTGATCGAAGAGGGCATTACTGATTTTGGCCGTCTGATCAGCCGGTTTGATCCCGCAAATGGCGATGTCTTGCGCCGCGAAACGCAAGCGAGCGAAGTCCAGGCCACCGGCAGTCTGACGCTCGAAGCCGCGCGCGAGGTCGCCGAAACGCTGAGAGGGCAGGCCAAGGCCATGTCGGATGCGGGGGCTGCGCTGATTTCGACTTTGCTGATCTCGTTGATCGGGTTTGCGAGCGTGCTCACCTTGCTCACACTGATCGCTCAACGTTTCTTTGATCGCAATGTCGGCATGGCGATCAAGAACATGACGAAAGCGATGAACCAACTCGCCTCTGGCAACAACGATGTGACCATTACGGGCCGCGAGAGGCGCGACGAGATTGGCGAGATGGCACGCGCGATGACAATCTTTCACAGCGCGGGCAGGCGGCTTGAACGGCTGTCGCGCGAACGCGCGGAAAAGGCGAAGGCCGAGCTGGAAGAACACACGCGCCTCCAGGCGCAGCAGGAAGAGGCCCAGCGCGAGCGCGAACGCATGCTGCACGATGTGGCGAGCCAGTTCGAACGCACGGTGGGTGATGTTGTGAGCGGTGTCGCCGAAGCGTCGAGCCAATTGCAGACAACCTCGCAAGTGATGGCAAAGACAGCGGACGAATCGAGCCGCCGTGCAGGCGAAGTGACCGCATCCATGGCCGACGCGAATTCTGGCGCGACAGCAGCAGCGGCGGCCAGCGATGAGTTCGCCATGTCGATCGGCGAAATCAGCAGGCAGGCGGCCTCTTCCGCAGAGCTTGCCCGCAAGGCGACCAGTTCGGCCAGCGAAGCCGACGCCACCATCTCGGCGCTGTCTGAGAGCGCGCAGCAGGTTGGTCAGATCGTCGAACTGATTCAGACCATTGCCCAGCGCACCAACCTTCTGGCGCTCAACGCCTCGATCGAAGCAGCGCGCGGCGGCGAAGCGGGCCGCGGCTTTGCGGTGGTCGCGAGCGAGGTCAAGGAACTGGCGATGCAGACCAGTCGCGCGACCGAACAGGTGGCTGAGCAAATCCGCGCCATGCAGGACACGACCGGCGAAAGCGTCACCGCGCTGCGCGACATCGCTGCGCAGGTGCAGGAACTTGAAACCACGGCGGTCTCCATCGCCAGCGCAGTCGACCAGCAATCGGTCGCCGGGCAGGATCTGGCGCGCAGCATCGATATGGCCGCGCGTGGCACCGAACAGGTCACGGGGCATATTACCGACGTCCGCGACCTTTCCTTGTCGACCGGGTCGGCGGCGAGTCAGGTTCTGTCAAGCGCAACCAACCTCGAGCAGCAGGCTGCCGTCCTGCGCGGTCAGGCCGATGCCTTCCTTACAAAGGTGCGCAGCGCCTAGACGCCGGCCTCAGCGCCATGTCCCTGAGAGCATCGGCAAGACGTTCTTAACGTATCTTGTTCACAGGTTATCGAGGTTCTCTCGAAAATCTTTGGGGTTGCGCGCGTATGAACATGATGACCGTCAAAGAGGATCGCGAGCCCCCCTCTACCCCCAACGCTACGCCTGATCATCCCGCTGAGCTTGCGGCTGGGTACCCGGCGCACGGCGATGATCCTGACAGCGACGAACACGCACCCCGGGCCGATCAAGAACGCGGCTTTATGGCAAGGCGCCTGCGCTGGATCCGCGATCAGCGTATGGCAACGAAAATCAATGCAATCTTTGCCTGCTTCACGATCGTGGGGCTCGCAGTCGTGCTGGTCACTGCCTTTGGCCTGACCGAACTCTATCTGCGCTACACCGTTGCCAATGACGTTCAGCGCGCCACGGTGATGTCGAGCAATCTGCAGGCGACAGTCGGCGAATTGCGCTACAATTCGGCGCGCTACCTGTTCGAACAGGAGGCCGAAGTGTTTGATCGCCAGCGTGAAGTGTTTGCGCGCGGGCAAGAGCAATTGGACGAGGTGGAAGCCAAATTGCGCGAGCATGCGCCTGAAATGCTCGATCGCGTTGACGGTCTGCGCCAAGGCTTCAAGGCATACGATGCCGCATTTCAAGCGACAATGGCGGCGCAGACCGGGCCCGGACTCAACCCCAAGGCCGAGCAATCGGCGCTCAAGACATCCGAGCGTGGAGATGCCCTTTTCGCTGCAGCCGGTAAATTCGCCGCCGATACCTCCAACCTTTCTGAAAAAATGCGCGAGGCCCGGGTAGATTACCTGTTCACCATGGTGCGCGGCGTCGTGGGTCTGGCGCTGATTGCCGCGCTCGTCCTGGTCGCTGGCTTCTCCCTCTTGTCCCGCGATCTGGCGCGCAAAATTCGCGAGATCACCCAAGGCATGACCCGGCTTGCAAGCGGGGATCGCGGGTTTGAAATCAAGGGGCAGGATCGCAAGGACGAAATCGGGGAAATGCTGCGCGCGCTCACCTTGTTCAAGCGCGCCAACCGGCAGCTCGAAATGTGGGCGCGCGAGCGTTCGGACCACGCCGAAAAGGAAATCAGCGCGCAACGCGAGCTCGCGCACGAGCGCGAAGATGCCGGACGCCGCCGTGCCGCTCTGATCGACGAATTTGCAAATGGCTTTGAACGCACCGTTGGCGAGGTAGTGAGCAAGGTTACGTCGGCTTCGGGCGAATTGCAGACCACTGCTGCGCGCATGGCCCAGACCGCCGAACAGGCCGCCGGGCGCAGCAGCGAACTTACAGACAGCATGGCCGAGGCCAGTTCCGGCGCAACCGCCGCCGCCGCCGCGAGCGACGAATTCGCGCTGTCCATCAGCGAAATCAGCCGCCAGGCGTCCTCCTCCAGCGAACTCGCGCGCCTCGCTGCGGATGCGACCGAAGAAGCAGACACGACCATTTCCGCGCTTGCCACATCAGCGGAAGAGGTCGGCGAGGTGGTCGGGTTGATCCATACCATCGCCCAGCGCACCAACCTGTTGGCGCTCAACGCCTCGATCGAGGCCGCGCGCGGGGGTGAAGCGGGCCGCGGGTTCGCCGTGGTCGCCAGCGAGGTCAAGGAACTCGCCATGCAGACCAGCCGCGCGACCGAAAAGGTCGCAGAACAGATCCGCGCGATGCAGGATACGACAGGCGCCAGCGTCACTGCCCTGCGCTCCATCGCCGGCCAGGTCAAATCGCTCGAAACCACCGCAGTCTCCATCGCCACAGCGGTGGATCAGCAATCGGTAGCAGGCCAGGACCTCGCGCGCAGCATCGACCTCGCTGCCAGCGGCACGCAAGCGGTCGTCAACCATATCGACGATGTGCGCGATCTTTCCGTTTCAACTGGCGCTGCGGCGAGCCAGGTTTTGACCAGCGCCAACGAATTGGAGCAGCAGGC
>JBCBKF010000042.1:0-13159 GCA_038522255.1 Pseudomonadota bacterium | reverse complement strand
GCTGGCCCTTGTAATCATCGATTCCGGCATTCGCAGAGAGCTGACGACGAGCGCGCTCAACGCCCGGCGACACGAATGCGAAGCGGCGGCGCGGCGCATCGGTGTAAAGGCCTTGCGTGATGTGAGCGCGCAGGCTCTGACGCGAAAGTCTGACAGGCTTGACCGCGTCCTCATGAGGCGCGCGCGGCATGTGGTAAGCGAAATTGCCAGAGTCGAACCGACCGCAGTCGCCCTGGCGCACGGCGATACAGCAGCGCTCTCGCGCCTGATGCGGGCCAGCCATCTTTCTTTGCGCAACGATTTCGAGGTCACTGTGCCAGAGGTGGATCGGTTGGTGGACATCGTCTGGGCGGCTTTGGGCGAGGGCGATGACGCGCTTGGCGGGGTGCGGATGACAGGCGCGGGGTTTGGCGGCAGCGTCGTGGCCGTCTTGCACAAGTCTGCGGCAGAGCGCGTCTTCGAAGCGGTGCAAACGCAATACAATCCAACCGCCAGAATTCCAGCCACCGCAGATATTTACTCGATGGTCGGGGGCGCGAGCGAGGTCACTCCGCCATAGGGTGAGGCCGGGGCGAGAGATGCGGGGGCCAAACGCTGCGATACAAGCGCTGGGCAACAAACTCTGCCTGACCAGCATTTACACATATATAAATATCTTTATATGATATCGCAGTCATGGCGATTAACTCTGCCTCTGCTGCTCCGATCGAAGCGATCTTCAAGGCGTTGGCCGATCCCACTCGGCTGCGAATTGCGCGCCTTTTGGCGACCATGGAATTGGCTGTGGGAGAGCTGGCTCAGGTGCTGGGACAGAGTCAGCCGCGCGTATCGCGCCATGTCGGCATCTTGTGCGATGTCGGGCTTGCAGAGCGCCGCCGCGAAGGCAGCTGGGTGTTCCTGCGCGGCACGGTCGGTCAGGATGATGCGGCGCCCGTGGTCGCGGCGCTGGACCGGGTGCTGGCCATCGCGGAAGCCGAAGAGCCAGGCTTTGCCAAAGCGTGCGAGGATGACCGCCGCAAGCTCGCCGCTATCCGCGAAGGCCGTGAAGAAGTGGCCCACCAATATTTTGCCCGCCACGCCGGCGAATGGGATGAACTGCGCGCGCTCCACAGCGCGGACGGCGATGTAGAGGCGCGATTGCAAGAGGCCTTGTCAGGCCATGATCTTGGCGTTCTGCTTGATATCGGTACCGGGACAGGGCGGATCGCAGAGCTTTTTGCGGGCAGTGCCGGCCGGGTCGTGGCGCTTGACAAGAATCTCGAAATGCTTCGCGTGGCGCGGGCCAAATTGCAGCATCTGCCCGCATCACAAGTTGACCTGGTCCAGGGAGATTTTGCCGATCTGCCGTTTGAAGCGGGCCAGTTTGATACCGTCGTGCTGCATCAGGTTCTCCACTTCGCCCCCGATCCCTCGCAAGCGCTCAGCGAAGCGGCGCGGGTGACGCGCCCGGGTGGCCGGATCGCCATTGTCGATTTCGCCGCCCATGATCGCGAAGAGCTGCGCACGCGCCACCAGCACGCGCGGCTTGGCTTTTCTGATCGCCAGATGGCGAATTTGCTGCGCGCATCCGGTTTCACCGCGAGCGAACCTGTCGCGCTCGATGGCGGTGAGATTGTCGTCAAGATCTGGATTGGACAGCGTCGCTCGGCGTTAAAGCCCCACTCTGTTCCGCGCCCGCACTCAACCCCTGCGCAAAAGGCCCTGCCATGAACCCGACCTTTGACCAATTGCGCGAGCATCGCACCGCGCTTGATACGCCGCTGTTTTCTGGCCTCCCGGGGGACATTGATGTCAGCTTCGAATTCTTCCCGCCCAAGAGCGCAAAGATGGAAGAGCAGCTGTGGAACGCGGTGGTTGAGCTGCGGCCGCTTCAGCCGCAATTCGTCTCGGTCACTTACGGCGCAGGGGGCTCCACGCGCGAGCGAACTCATGCGACGGTGGCTCGGATTGTCTCCGAAGCCCGGCTTCCTGCGGCTGCGCACCTGACCTGCGTCGGCGCGAGCAAGGCGGAAATCCGCGAGGTGGCGGAGCAATACTGGGAAGCGGGCGTGCGCCACATTGTGGCTCTGCGCGGCGATGCGGGTGAGCCCGGCGCGCCATTTACACCGCACCCCGATGGCTATGCGGGCGCCGCTGAATTGGTGTCGGGCCTTAAAGAGATAGCCGATTTTGAGATTTCGGTCGCAGCCTATCCCGAGACCCACCCCGACGCGCAGTGTGCGCAAGCCGATATCGACCATTTGAAACGCAAGCTGGATGCTGGTGCAACTCGCGCCATCAGCCAGTTCTTCTTTTCCGCCGACACGTTCTTCCGCTTTCGGGACAAGCTCGCCGAGGCCCGGATCGAGCAAAAGGTGTTGCCCGGTATCCTGCCGGTTACCAATGTCGCCCAGGCGCGCAAATTCGCCGGAGCGTGCGGCGCGGACATCCCGGCCTGGATGGATGGGCTGTTCGACGGCCTCGACGAAAAGCCCGCCGCGCGCCAGCTGGTCGCAGCCACGATCGCCGCCGAGCTGTGCCGCCGCCTCTATGCAGGCGGGGAGCGCGACTTTCACTTTTACACGCTCAATCGCCCGGACCTGGCATACGCGATCTGCCACATGCTCGGGAAACGCCCGGTCCACAGCCATTCGATCAAGGAGGCGGCGGAATGATGTTGCAACATTCTGCTGCTCGATCCGCTTTTCAAGCGGCTGCAAGCGAGCGCGTTCTGATCTTTGATGGAGCCTTTGGGACGCAGATTCAAAACCGCAAGCTGACCGAAGCCGATTATGCCGGCGATCTGGCGCTCAACGCTGATCAGAAAGGCAACAACGATATCCTCGCGCTGACCCGGCCCGATGTGATCCGCGACATCACGCGCAGCTATTTTGATGCGGGATCAGATGTGGTGTCCACCAACACCTTCTCGGCCAATCGCATCAGCCAGGCGGATTATGCGGCCGAAGAAACCGTGGCTGACATCAACATTGCCAGCGGCAAAATCGCGCGCGAACTGGCGGACGAATATGCGGCGAAGGACGGCAAGCCGCGCTTCGTCGCCGGAGCTATCGGACCGACCAACAAGACCCTGTCGCTCAGCCCCGATGTCGAGGATCCCGGCTACCGCGAGATCGACTTTGACGAACTGGTCGCGGTCTACAAGGAACAGGCTGCGGCTCTGGTCGAAGGCGGGGTGGATTTTATTCTGATTGAGACAGTGTTTGACACGCTCAATGCCAAGGCCGGAGTGATGGCGGTCAAGGAACTCGAAGCTGATCTTGGCCGCGAAGTGCCCGTGATGATTTCAATGACGCTTACAGACCTGTCAGGCCGCAATCTGTCTGGCCATACGGTTGAGGCATTCTGGTACGCCGTGCGCCATGCCAAGCCGCTCACCATTGGCCTTAATTGCAGCTTTGGCGCGGACCAGCTGCGCCCGCATATACAGGCGCTTTCGGGCATCGCAGACACGCTGTTGATGGCTTATCCCAATGCTGGCCTGCCTAATGAGCTGGGAGAGTATGACGAAATGCCTGAAACCACGGCGGACCTGGTGAAGGAGTGGGCTGAGAACGGACAGGCCAACATTCTGGGCGGCTGTTGCGGTTCGAGCCCTGCGCACATCAAAGCGATCGCCAAGGCTGTTGGAGGATTATCGCCAAGGGCTGTGCCTGAAGCCGACACTGCCATGCGTTTGTCTGGCCTCGAAGCCTTTGTCGTGGCGGACTGAAAACCATGAATGCGATGAACAATCAGGGCCGCAGCGCGCTGTTCATCAACATTGGTGAACGCACCAATGTGACCGGCAGCGCCCGGTTCAAAAAGCTGATCATGGCGGATGATTACGCCACCGCCGTCGAAGTCGCCCGCCAACAGGTCGAAAATGGCGCGCAGGTGATTGACGTCAACATGGACGAAGGCCTGCTCGACGCGAAACACGCGATGACGACCTTTCTAAAGTTGATCGCAGCCGAACCGGACATTGCCCGCGTGCCGGTGATGATCGACAGCTCCAAGTGGGACGTGATCGAAGCGGGCCTCAAATGCGTATCGGGCAAGCCGATCGTGAACTCGATCAGCATGAAGGAAGGCGAGGAGGAATTCCTCGAACATGCGCGTCTGTGCATGGCCTATGGCGCGGCGGTTGTCGTGATGGCGTTTGACGAAGTGGGCCAGGCCGACACGAAAGAGCGCAAGGTCGAAATCTGCAAGCGCGCTTATGACCTGCTTGTCGGTATCGGTTTCCCGCCTGAGGACATCATTTTTGATCCCAATATCTTCGCTGTGGCGACGGGCATCGAAGAACATGATCGCTATGGGCTCGACTTCATCGAAGCGGTGCGCGAGATCAAGCAATTGTGCCCCCATGCCAAGACGAGCGGCGGGCTTTCGAACCTCTCGTTCAGCTTCCGGGGGAATGAGACCGTGCGCCGCGCGATGCATTCCGTGTTCCTGTATCACGCGATCCCCGCCGGCTTCGACATGGCCATTGTCAACGCTGGCCAGCTTGACGTCTACGACACGATTGACCCGGTCCTGCGCGATGCATGCGAAGACGTGATCCTGATGCGCAAGCCCAAGAACTTGGCCGAAGGCGAAGAGTCAGCGACCGAGCGCCTGATCAACCTCGCTGAAAGCTTCAAGGGCAAATCGAAGGAAGACGATAAACAAGCTACGGAGTGGCGCGGCTGGGACGTTGAAAGAAGGCTTGAGCACGCGCTGGTAAAGGGGATCGACGCGCATATTGTCGAAGATACCGAAGAAATGCGCTCCGCCACTGCAGCGGCAGGCGGCAGGCCTATCGAAGTGATCGAAGGCCCGCTGATGGACGGCATGAATGTGGTGGGCGACTTATTTGGCGCGGGCAAGATGTTCTTGCCGCAAGTGGTTAAATCCGCGCGCGTTATGAAGAAGGCCGTCGCCCACCTCATCCCCTATATCGAGCAGGAAAAAGAGCTTCTCCCCGAAGCGCAGCGCAGCGCCAAGGGCACTATCATAATGGCGACCGTGAAGGGCGATGTGCACGATATCGGCAAGAACATCGTCGGCGTTGTGCTTCAGTGCAATGGCTATGAAGTGGTCGATCTGGGCGTCATGGTGCCGTGGCCCGATATTCTCAAAGCCGCGAACGACAACAAGGCGGACATGATCGGGCTGTCCGGTCTGATCACGCCCTCGCTTGATGAGATGGTGACTGTGGCCGAAGAAATGCAGCGTGCTGGCATGTCGATGCCGCTGCTGATCGGGGGGGCGACCACCAGCAAGGTGCACACTGCGCTCAAGATCGATCCCAATTACGAAGGCCCGGTGATCCACGTGCTCGATGCGAGCCGCGCAGTAGGCGTCGCTTCGAAATTGCTCTCCGATACGCAGCGCGACGATTTCGTGGGCGAAACGGCAAGCGAATATGTGAAAGTCCGCGATGCGCGCAGCGGCAAGGCACCGAGTCAGCTAATGAAGCTCGAAGAAGCGCGCGCGAATTTCTACGATGCTTTTTTGTCAGACAAGCCCGCTCCTCCGCTTAGGCCTGGGGTGCATGTCTATGACGATTGGGACCTTGCCGATCTTGTCGACTATATCGATTGGACCCCGTTCTTCCGCGCCTGGGAATTGCACGGCAATTATCCCCGCATCCTTGATGATGAGATCGTTGGAGAGAGCGCGCGAGCGCTCAAGGCCGATGCCGATGCGATGCTCAACCAAATCATCAGCGAGAAGTGGCTGACCGCAAAAGGTGTAGCAGGCCTCTGGCCGTGCGCGCGCGATCACCAATGCCCCGACGACATTATGATCCACCGGGTGCGCCGCGAGGAGAACATCCGGCTCCCGATGCTGCGCCAGCAGATCAAGAAATCGCGCGACCGGGCCAATATGTGTCTTGCCGATTTCATCGATCCGGCGGGCGACTGGATCGGAGGCTTTGCCGTTGGCATCCACGGGATTGAGCCGCACATCGCGCGCTTTCAGGCGGATAAGGACGACTATTCCGACATTCTTCTGAAGGCTCTCGCCGACCGTTTTGCCGAGGCGTTTTCCGAGCGCCTGCACAAGCACACCCGCACCGATCTATGGGGCTACGCGCCCGGCGAGCAGCTTACCAACCAGGCGCTTATCAAGGAGGAATATCGCGGCATCCGTCCCGCGCCCGGTTATCCCGCTTGCCCCGATCACTCGCTCAAACCCATACTGTTTGAATTGCTCGACGCTGAAAAGAATGTGGGGCTGACGCTGACCGAAAGCTTTGCGATGTATCCCACTGCGGCGGTCAGCGGTTTTTACTTCGGGCATCCGGAGAGTCAGTATTTCGGTGTTGCGCGCATTGGACGCGATCAGCTGGAGGATTACGCGTCCCGGCGCGGGGTCGACATGGCGACGGCGGAGCGCTGGCTGCGGCCCAACCTCGATTGAACCCATTCGGTTTGATTTCGCCAAGGTTTGCGGCGAGAATGTCAGGCATGGTCCGCTATCTGCTAATCGTTCTCACGCTGATTCTCCCCAAGGCCGTTTTGGCCGAGGATCACCCGCCCGCCACAGTGGTGGTCGCCTTTGATCGCGAGACCGTAACGCCGCTCATCGCCGAAGGTGTGCGCAATTTTGGGAGCAATGAGCCGGTCGAATTCAACGATCCGGTGCGCATCGCTTCGATCTCCAAGCTGATCATGGCACTGGCGACCCTGCGGCTGGTCGATGAGGGCAAAGTCGATCTGGATACGGATGTTTCGGATTATCTGGGCTTCGAGGTCCGCTCGCCCAATTTTCCTGACACGCCTGTGACCCTGGCGCAGCTGCTCAGCCATCGCGCAGGGCTGCGCGACGCGGCGGGCTACATCATCCCGCTTGGCGAAAGCCTTGAGGCAAAGCTTGCGGAGCCCGAGGCGTGGTACGCCGATGCGCCGCCGGGCAAGGCGCCGTTTGAATACGCCAATCTTGGCTCACCCGTGGTGGCAACCGCGCTCGAAGCGGCAACGGGCGAGCGCTACGATAAGCTCTTGCAGCGCACCGTGTTCGGCCCGCTTGGAGTTGAGGCTTGCATAAATTGGATTGGGTGTTCGGATGACATGGTAAGCCGCGCGGTTGCTTTATACCGGCACACGGATGAGCCTGCGCGTGATTACCCCAGCGATCTGCCGCCCGATTGTACTCTCCCAGTGGCCGAAGGCGTTGAGTGCACGCTCGACGATTACGTGCCCGGAACCAATGCCAGCGTGTTCTCGCCGCAGGGCGGGGTGCGCATCGGGATGGAGCATCTCGCCGAGATCGGCCGCCAGTTGATGATCGCCGATAACGGCGAGTTCCTCTCCGCGAGAGCCCTGAGCCGCTTTGGGAAGTCGCTTCTGATCGGCCAGAACTTTGAGCAAGATTTCTTCTGCACCTACGGGCTTGGCCTCCAACTCATCAATATGCCAAACCGCGAGTGTCTCGATAAGCTGTTCGCTGGCGAGACGATGTATATAGGGCATTCGGGAGAGGCATATGGATTGCAGTCAGGTCTGTGGTTTGCCGAGGACGGAAAGAGCGGTTTCGCCTACTTCCGCACGCAAGCCCCGCCGCCTGTCGGAGGCGAAGACTCGGGCGGTTTCACGCAGGGCGAAAAGGACCTCATGAAGCGCGCCCAGGCTCTGCTCACGAAACAACAGGCCGACTGAACGCAAGGATATGTCGCGCCGTCCACAGGCTGGTGCGAAAACCAGCGAAACCGATCACAAACGCGATTGACGCATGTCTTCGCATCCGCAACATGCGCCGTGCCTGCCGGGAGCGATTCCGGTGTCTTTCGCGGGAGAGATTAGCCTTTCACCAAAAGGTTGGCGCCGAAGGAGCAACCGCCCCGGAAACTCTCAGGCAAACGGACCGTGAAAAGGTTTGGGCACTCTGGAAAGCGCTCTGGGTGAATGCCGCAGAGCCACCGAAGGGGAGGCGAGAGTTGGCCCGGCAACTGCTCTCGCTGAAGCTCTCAGGTTTCCCGACAGAGGGGGCAGGAAAAGGCTTGGAACGGTGCACGATTCCGGGCGTTAGGCTGCTTTCGGGGACCTTGCTTTGAGCGCTACAGAAACCATTGATGATACCGGCGAAGAAGCGCGCTTGGGCACGCTTCCATTGGATGCCTGGCATCGCGACCGCGGCGCGCGAATGGTCCCGTTCGCCGGTTATGAAATGCCGATCCAGTATACGGGCGAGCCCAATGGGAAGGGGGGCGGCATTGTCGCCGAGCATGAGTGGACGCGGTCATCGGCCAGCCTGTTTGACGTCAGCCATATGGGCCAGCTCGCTGTGTGGGGTCCCGCCGAGGACCACGACGAAGCGGCTGCGCAGGGTGCCGAAGCGCTTGAGGGGCTGCTCCCTGGGCTGATCTCCAGCCTCAAGACGGGGCGGATGCGCTATTCGATACTGCTCGATGAGCACGGCGGCATTCTCGATGATTTGATGGTCACGAATGCCGGCCCGCGCATCAATCTGGTTGTCAATGGCGCGACCAAGTGGGACGATATCGCTCACCTGCGCGAACATTTGCCCGACGAGATCACGCTTCACCATTACGACGATTTTGCGCTGCTGGCGTTGCAGGGGCCCAAGGCAGGCGAAGTTCTCGAAGATCTGATCCCCGGCACAGGCGAGCTGACCTTCATGAAAGCGGCGCTGTTCGAATGGGGCGATCCAAAATCAGGTGTTGGCCATGTCTGGGTCAGCCGCTGCGGCTACACCGGCGAGGACGGCTTCGAGATCGCGGTTCACGAAGACGCGGTGGCCAGCCTTGCCGATGCGCTGGTTGCGGATGAGCGTGTCCGTCCCGCCGGGCTTGGCGCGCGTGACAGCCTTCGGATTGAAGCGGGCCTGCCGCTCTATGGCCACGATATCACAACCGAGACCGATCCGGTCAGCGCTGACCTGACTTTCGCGCTCTCCAAGAAACGCCGCGAAACTGGCGGCTGGATGGGCCATGAGCCGGTGATGAAAGTGCTGGAGGACGGCCCAGACAAGATCCGCGTCGGCCTCGTCATCGAAGGCCGGATGCCCGCGCGCGAGGGAGCAGAGGTGTTCGCGGGCGATGCAAAAGTCGGCACGCTCACCAGCGGCGGCTTTTCGCCCTCGCTCGGCCACCCGATCGCGATGGCTTATATCGAGGCAGAGCACGCTGCCGAGGGCACCGAACTCGAAATCTCGGTGCGCAAGAAGCGCCTCACCGCCACAGTTTCACCCATGCCGTTTGTCCCACACCGCTATTATCGAGGGAGCTGATCGTAAATGCCGCGTTTTTTCACCGATGAGCACGAATGGATCGAAGTCGAAGATGACAGCGCCACTGTCGGCATCACCGACTATGCGCAGGAGCAATTGGGCGACATTGTCTTCGTCGAACTGCCCGATGTCGGCACCGACCTTGACAAGGGCGGCGATGCGGCGGTGGTCGAAAGCGTCAAGGCAGCGAGCGATGTCTACGCGCCGATCACTGGCGAAGTGACCGAGATCAACGATACGCTTGAAGAAGAGCCTGCCCTCGTCAATTCTTCGCCCGAGGAAGACGGCTGGTTCTTCCGCATGAGCATCGCCGATGCAAGTGAGCTTGAAGGCCTGATGGACGAGGCCGCCTACAAGGAATTTGTCGACGGGCTGTGAGCGGGTTCGATGAGTCCGCGGGCGCCGTGCCTGCGTAACTGACAGAGCCCCGGCGATCCCGAGGTTCACACAAGGAAATCTGATGCGTTACTTGCCTTTAACTGACACCGACCGCCAGGAAATGCTGGCCAAATGCGGGGCTTCGTCGATTGACGATCTGTTCGTCGATGTGCCCGAAGTCGCGCGGCTTGATGGTCCGATCCGCGATTTGCCAATGCACGCGGGTGAGATGGCGGTTGAGCGGCATATGAAAGCGCTGGCTGAAAAGAACCTTGCTGCTGAAAACACTCCGTTCTTCCTGGGCGCGGGCGCGTATCGCCATCACATTCCGGCCAGCGTTGATACCGTTATCAGCCGCGGCGAATTTCTCACTGCCTACACGCCCTATCAGCCGGAAATCGCGCAGGGCACGCTTCAGATGCTGTTTGAATTCCAGACTCAGGTCGCGCGGCTCTATGGCTGCGCGGTGGCCAACGCCTCGCTCTACGATGGCTCGACCGCGTGCTGGGAGGCTGTAGCCATGGCGACCCGCGTGACCAAGCGCAATCGCGCTGTGCTCTCCGGATCGCTTCACCCGCATTACGCGCAGGTTGTCAAAACAATGGCGCAGTTCACCGGCGATGAGATTGCGACCGCGCAGCCCGCGATCACGCCGGAGCCCAATCTCGACACGCTGACTTCGCGTATCGACGAAGACACTGCTTGCGTGGTGGTGCAATATCCCGATATTCTGGGCCGCCTTTGTGACCTCTCCCAGGTGGCCGAGGCCGCACATGAAAAGGGCGCACTGCTGGTGGTTGTCAACACCGAGCCGGTGGCGCTGGGTGCGATCACATCGCCGGGTGAAATGGGCGCCGATATCGTTGTTGGCGAGGGCCAGGCGCTCGGTGTTGGCCTGCAATTTGGCGGGCCCTATCTTGGTCTCTTCGCGGTGCGCAATCCCAAACATGTCCGCCAGATGCCGGGTCGTCTGTGCGGCGAAACCGTCGATGCCGAGGACAAGCGCGGTTTTGTACTCACCCTTTCAACCCGGGAGCAGCACATTCGCCGCGAGAAGGCGACGTCCAACATCTGCACCAATTCTGGCCTGTGTGCGCTCGCCTTCACCACGCATATGACGCTGTTGGGAGAAAAGGGCTTGCGCCAACTCGCCTCTGAGAACCATCGTCTTGCGTGTCTGGCGGCGGACCGGCTTGAAAAGGTTCCGGGGGTTAGCCTCCTCAACAATTCGTTCTTCAATGAGTTTACACTGATGCTTGATGGCAAGCCCGCGCGTGAAATCGTGCGCGATCTGGCCGAGCGCGGTGTTCTGGGCGGGGTCTCGCTGGGGCGGCTTTATCCAGGCGTGGAGGCGCTTGAGCACGCACTGCTTGTTGCGGTCACCGAAACCACCACTGAAGACGATATCGACCGGCTGGCGGTTGAGCTGCACGATGCGCTTAACCCGGCCAGCCAAATGGAGCCTGCCCAATGAACGCGCCCAACAAATCCGGCTGGAAGCCCCAAATGCAATCGGCGTTGGAAGTGTCCGACGCGAGCGGAGAAATGGTCACCACCACTGGCAACCACGCACTGATGCTTGAAGAGCCGCTGATCTTCGAAATCGGCCATGCGGAGACGACCGGGGTCGACCTGCCGGAGGTCGATGCAAGCGCGCCGAGCCGCCTGGGCGGTTTTGAGCGCTCTGAACCGATCGGTCTTGTCGGCCTCACCGAGCCGCAAACCGTGCGCCACTACACCCGGCTCTCGCGTCAGAATTACGGGATTGATCTGGGCTTTTTCCCGCTCGGCAGCTGCACCATGAAGCACAATCCGCGCCTCAACGAGAAGATGGCGCGCCTGCCGGGCTTTGCCGATATCCATCCGCTCGCACCGCAGGGCAGCGTGCAGGGCGCGCTCGAAGTGATTTACCAGCTTTCCGAATGGCTCAAGACGCTGACCGGGATGCCATCGGTCGCGATGAGCCCCAAAGCGGGTGCGCATGGCGAATTGTGCGGCATCCTGGCGATCCGCGCGGCGCATACAGCGGCGGGTAACCCGCGAGAAGTCGTGCTGGTCCCCGAAAGCGCGCATGGCACCAACCCGGCTACCGCTGCGTTTGCCGGCTACAAGGTCGACAATATCCCCGCTACGCCCGAAGGCCGGGTCGATGTCGATGCGCTGATCGAGCGACTGGGGCCGGACGTGGCCGCGGTCATGATCACCAATCCCAACACTTGCGGCCTGTTCGAAAAGGACTTTCGCACCATCGCCGATGCGGTCCACGATGCGGGCGGTTATGTCTATTGCGACGGGGCCAACTTCAACGCGATTGTTGGCCGTGTGCGCCCCGGCGACCTTGGCGTCGATGCGATGCATATCAACCTTCACAAGACCTTTTCCACCCCGCATGGCGGCGGCGGTCCGGGCTCCGGTCCGGTGGTTTTCTCCGACGCGCTCGCGCCCTTTGCTCCGCTCCCCTTCGTTCGCAAACACGAAGATGGCAGCTATGAAATCGTCGAAGAGGAATCTCGCGAGGTCACTCGCGGTCAGACCTTTGGCCGGATGACGGCGTTTCATGGCCAGATGGGCATGTTCACGCGCGCATTGACTTACATGCTCAGCCACGGTGCCGATGGCCTCAAGCAGGTGGCAGAGGACGCCGTGCTGAACGCCAATTATATCCTTCGCAGCCTTGAAGATATTCTCCACGCGCCCTTTGCGAAAAGCGGCCCGTGTATGCACGAAGCGCTGTTTGGCGATAAGGATTTCGGCGGCGATCTCTCAACGCTGGATCTCGCAAAGGGGCTGATCGACGAGGGCTATCACCCCATGACGGTGTATTTCCCGCTGGTGGTCCATGGCGCGATGCTGGTCGAGCCGACCGAGACCGAGAGCAAGGCGTCGATCGACCAGTTCATCACCGCCTTCCGCCATGTGACCGAGCGGGCGCTGGCGGGCGATGAAACGCTCAAGCAAGCGCCGTACTTCGCCCCAAGGCGAAGGCTGGATGAGACAGCGGCAGCAAGGAAGCCGAAGCTGGCTTTTGAAGACCCGCAAGCGTGAGGAGAAAGTCGAAAGGCTAACCGACCGATGAGTATCCTCGTTGCTCGTATCCATATCATGCTCCTGGACACGCTTCCTTAAGTTTGGCGGCGTGTTGATGTCCCAATTCACATTTCACTCACATCGCTTCACCGCGTAACGCAGACTGTTATGGGGTGGCGTGATGAACACCTGTGGCAGTTTGAGATAGGCGATGAGCGTTTCGGAGAATTGGACCCAGATTATGATGCGGAACGTCTACAAGCAGCGGAAACGAGGTCGCTCGAAAACCTTCTCAATGACCAAGTAAGGCAACTTTTCTATCGATACGACTTTGGGGATAATTGGCTACATCTCATCTCAATTGAGGGCTTCAGGCCAGAAGACGATCTAGCCCGCTTTCCCGCGTTTCTTGAAGGAAGTCGAAGCGCTCCTCCGGTCGGTTCCCGGCGGACGCGATATCTCCAACGATTGGGAAGGGCGCGCATCGCGCCTGGTTGTCGAAATTGATCAGGCCCGGGCGCGCGATGCTGGTGTG
>JBCBKF010000041.1:0-13192 GCA_038522255.1 Pseudomonadota bacterium | reverse complement strand
CTCGAGCGCATCCAACGCACGGCGGATTGTGCGCGCATCGCTGGTCGGCTCAAGCACCATGCCGGCCGCACCCGCATAGACGACGATCGCAACCGTGTCCCGGGGACCCAGCTCTCCGGCAAGGCCCGAGAGCGCTGTCTTTACCAGTGGCAGCTTGTCGGGTAAGCTCATCGAGCCTGAGACATCCATCAGGAAAACCAGATTGGCCGCAGGCCGCTCAGCGCTCGCAATGTCATAGCCGCGAAGGCCGATGCGCATCAGATAGGTGTCCTCGTTCCACGGCGTCTTGGCAAAATCGGTGGTGACGCTGAAGGGCACGCGCGTGCTGATCGGGCGCGGGTAATCGTAGCGGAAATAGTTGATCATCTCCTCGGTACGCACGGCGGCTTGCGGGGGAAGCTGGCCCTGGTTGAGGAAGCGGCGAGTGTTGGCATAGGCGCCGGTGTCTACGTCAACACTGAAGGTTGAAACCGGCTGGGTTTGAGTGAGCTTGACTGGGGAGACCTCTTCGCCTTCATAGCGCTCGCGTCCCGGATCGATAGCGGTCTGGACGGGCATCACTGCTAGCGAGGCAGATTGATCCGCCACACTGGAGCTGGGCGACGCTGCAATGGCAGCAACGGGCGCTGTCGCCTCCGAGCGCTCAATGCGCGAGCCGGTCACTACGACCCGATCGCCGGCAGCCTGCTCAACGGGCGCAGGCGCTTCGACGTCGACCGTCGTCACCCGCTCCCGCGAGGCCGCATCAGCGTTCGCCTGGCCGCCGCTTTCGGTTGTGCTGCACGCAGCGAGCACCGCCAGATGGCCCAGCGCGACAAAGCCAAGGATCGCAAATCTACGGCTTCGCGAAGGGTTCTGGCCAAACGCGCTGGCCAGTGTTGCGTTCGTCTCTCCTGAATTCTCGGTAGTCGGCATAAAGTCCTCCTTCCCCTTATGCAGGCGCTTATGCGGCGGCGGCCATTAGGGGGAGCTTCGGGACCTTACCTTTGACCCGACGCTTGCTGGCCACCCCAAGCGATGCAAGGCCGATGCCGAATTCGACGATCGACCTTGCGACCAATGGTCTGATTCCATCGATGAACAGCACATGAGTTTCGATACAAAACGCCTTAATTTCGCCACAATTGGACATGCGTCTTGATCCAAGACACTGAAATTACGGGTTTTGCGAATTTTCCGGCAGCGGGATGGGCGCCACATTCTTGCGGAACAGCACACGGTCTGCATCTTCAAAGCCGCGCCGCCAAAGGACCAAACCATAGGTCGCGATGATCGCCGGAATGCCGAAGACCAGTTCCATCCATTCCAGCGATTGCGGCAATCGGGTGAAGGCGAAGCCGACCACCACCGCCGGCCCCGTTGCCCAGACAAGTCCCCAGCGCCAGTTGGAGACGGGCGCTTTCAGCAGCGTCTTCAAGACCAGCGCCTTCACAAAGCTCGACACGCTCAGCGCCAGGAACAAGGCGAGCGCGGGGCCTGCGGTCGCAAAGCCATCGACGTCAAGGCCATAGGCGGCGGCAAAGCGCTCCATCGCGATGATGCAGGCAAAGGTCAGCGCGGCCTGCAGCGCCAGGATCAGAACCGAGATCAGCAGATTGCGCTTGCGGGCGATGTAAACCAGCACGCTTTCCGAGACGACGGCCATGGAGGCAACAACTTCGGCAGCCAGCAAAAAGGAAAGTGCGGCGGTGCCCGCGACATAGTCCGGCCCCCAAACGCCCATCACCGCTTCGCCCGGGATCGCCAGCGCCAGCGCTATGGCCAATTGAACTGCGATGATCCAAAAGCCGACCTGGCGCACTTGCGAGGCGATCGCGCTCATATTGCCGCTTTTCAGATTCTTGGTGATAACCGGCGAGAGGATCGGCTCGAAACTGGTCTTGAACTTTTGCGGCAGGCTCGCGATTTGCTGCGCGGCGTAATAGATGCCGACCGCCACCGGCGAGGCGACGAGCCCCAGGATAAAGATATCGAGCAGCCTTGTGCCCCGCTCAATCGCGTCGGCGCCGATGAGGGGGAAGGCACGGCTCGATTGCTTGAGCATGGCGCGGCCCGAGGGCGTCCAATCGCGCGGCAGGCCATAGGTGCGCACAAACGGGATCGCAGCGGTGATGAGCCCGGCAAAGATCGAAACAATAAAGGCCAGAGCCAGCCCGAAATCGCGCAAGGGTGTGATGTAGAAAAAGACGCCGGCGGCAATGCTGATTGCCCAGGGTTCGACCACGGCGCGGGCGCGCACGGTGGTGGCGATATCGTATTTGTAGGCTTGGGCTGCGAGCATGATTTCGGTCAGCGCGAATGCAGGGATCGTAGCGATTAGCCAGAGATCGTAGGGGCTGTTCATGCCGTTTGGAAACATCGGCGCGGGGAAGAGATAGAGCGCGAGGCTCGCGACGAGCGACCACAGGAATGCCAGCAACAGGCCATCAAAGACAAGGTTCGCCTCAGGTTCGCCATGCGGGTTGCCGTGCTCGGTTCCATCTTCGGTGAGCCGCTGTGCGAGCCCGCGCTTCTCACCCAGCGAACAGACCAGCGCGAACACTTCGATCAGCACGAGTGCGGAGGCAAAGCGCCCCAGAGCCTCTGCGCCGTAAAGGCGCGTCGCGATCAGGATGAAAGGCACCCGCGCAATCAGGCGGATGGCAAAGCCCATTGTGTTGGTCCGCCCCCCCTTGGCGAGCGCGGCCATATCTTCCTGAGCCGTGTTCTGCTCCTGAGCGGCGTTGGCGTCATGGGGTGAATTATCGTTGGCGCTCATGATCAGCGTTCGCGTTCAGGTTTGAGCGGGCGGGCGAGCAGGTCGGCGACCACCGTTTTGGGCGCTGCGCCTTTGAGGATGGCATCAACGGCCGCGATGATCGGCATCCGGATGCCCTGCTCTTGCGCCAGCGTGGCGACTACGGGCGCGGTGTGCGCGCCTTCGGCCACGGTGCGCCGGTCAGCCATCAGATCGGCGGCATTCGCGCCTTGGCCCAAAGCTTTGCCGAGCGAGAAATTGCGGCTCGACGTGCTCGTGCAGGTGAGCACCAGATCGCCCATGCCGCACAGGCCCGACAAAGTCTCGGCGCGAGCGCCAAGCGCCGTGCCAAAGCGCAACATCTCTGCATGTCCCCGCGCGATCAGTGCCGCCCGCGCGTTCTGCCCAAGGCCCAGCCCGTCCACCAGACCGCACGCAATGGCGAGGACGTTCTTGATCGCTCCGCCAATCTCTGCCCCGGTGACGTCGTCTGAGAAATAGGGGCGGAAAGTGGGCCGGGCGATGGCGGTGGAGAGCCGCTCCCATTGTTCCTCACCTCCAGCGCATGCGAGCGTTACCGCAGTCGGCAGGCCGATGGCGACCTCGTGCGCAAAGGTTGGGCCGGAGAGAACCGCGATCGCGCTTTGCGGGCAGGCGGTTTGCGCCACTTCGTTCATCAGCCGCCCGGTGCTCGCCTCAATGCCTTTCGAGCACAGGACCAGATCGCGCGGGGGAACGGGCAATTGGCTCAGGACCGCGCCCAGCACCTGTGCCGGGGTGACGCCGAGCGCGATGTCGATTTCGGCAAAACAGGCGAGATCATTGGTCGCGCGGATTGCCGGGTTGAGCGCGGCGTCGGGCAGGTAGAGCGGGTTGCGGTGCAGGGTGTTGATTGCCTCGACCAGTTCGGGCTCATAGGCCCACAGCAGGACACCGTGCCCATCAGAGCTGAGCATTTGCGCCAAGGCCGTGCCCCACGACCCTGCGCCGATGACGCCGATTGTTTCGGACACCTGCGCGCTCACGCCTTCACCCCTGCGCCGCGCGCGGCCTCGGCATCCGGGTCAAGCGGCCAGCGCGGGCGCGCGCGAAAATCGAGCGGATCATTCTGGCCGCTGGGCAGCCGTTCGCATCCCGCCCAGGCGATCATCGCCGCGTTATCAGTACAAAGCTTCAAGGGAGGCGCGGTGAAGCGCATGGCATTCCGTGCAGCGAGAGCATCAAGAGTCTCACGCACTGCCAGGTTTGCTGCAACTCCGCCAGCGACGACGAGTGCGGGCGGGGTCTCGATCCGGGCCAGAGCATGGTCCAGCCGGTCAAGCAGGCACTCAATCGCAGCGGCCTGAAAGCTGGCGGCGATGTCTGAGGCTGCATGCTCACCGCTTTCGTGCGCACGCATGACGGCGCTCTTCAATCCGGCAAAGCTGAAATGGGGTTCTTTTGAGCCCTTTAAGGGACGCGGCAGCGGGACAGCGCGCGCATCGCCCTCGCGCGCCAGACGTTCAACCGCAGGGCCACCGGGATAGCCCAGCCCCAAAATCTTAGAAGTCTTGTCAAAGGCCTCGCCCAAGGCATCGTC
Source organism: Pseudomonadota bacterium (assembly GCA_038522255.1). Taxonomy (GTDB): domain Bacteria; phylum Pseudomonadota; class Alphaproteobacteria; order Sphingomonadales; family Sphingomonadaceae; genus Erythrobacter. The sequence continues at coordinate 8,876 of JBCBKF010000041.1, read as the reverse complement.
AATCGTGGTGGCAAGGCGCCGATACTCACCCACCCCCTCGACTAGCAGGATTTGGCAGTGCCCGCCTGAGACCAGCAGCAGCAGGTAGGGAAACTCCAGCGATGCGTCAGCAAGGCGCGGAGAAAGAGCGTGGCCTTCCAGATGGTTGATCGCCAGCAAGCGGGTGTCGCTCGCCATGGCCAGCGCCTTTGCGCTCACCAGGCCGACCATCACCCCGCCGATCAGCCCTGGGCCCGCGGTTGCAGCGATCGCGTCGACATCCTCCAGCTTCACCCTGGCATCGGCCAACACCGCCTCGATCATCGGTGCCAGACGTTCGGCATGCGCGCGCGCGGCGATTTCGGGGACCACCCCGCCATAAGGCGCGTGTTCCGCCTCCTGGCTGGCGATCTTTTCAGCCACGATTTTGCGCTCAATTGTCACCAACGCGACCGCGGTCTCATCGCAGCTCGACTCGATCCCCAGCACAAGCGCCGGCCTTTCCAATATGTGCGCGTGTTGTCCCATCCCGCTTCCATCTAGTCTTTGCGCGGGCTAGGGCAAGCGCAAGGGAAGGGACATACATGAGTGATCAACCGAATGAATCGGTGAAAGTGCGGCTGGGGACGCGCAATTCTCCGCTCGCCATGGCTCAAGCGATCGAGACGCGCGAGCGGCTGTGTGCGGCGCATGGCTGGGGCGAAGACGCGGTCGAACTGGTCCCGGTAATGGCCAGCGGCGACAAGGTGCTTGACCGTCCACTTGCCGAAATCGGCGGCAAGGCGCTGTGGACCAAAGAGTTGGATGTCTGGCTTGCAGAGGGCCGGATAGACGCTGCGGTCCACTCGGCCAAGGATGTCGAGACGATCCGGCCAAGCGAGTTTGCCTTCACCGCCTGCCTGCCGCGCGCGGACCGGCGTGATGCCTTGGTAGGGGCTGACAGCATCGCGGCGATTGCGCCGGGATCGGTGATCGGCACCAGCGCTCCGCGCCGCGCGGCGCAGCTTTTGAACGTGCGGCCCGATTGCTCGGTCGTGACCTTCAGAGGCAATGTCGCGACGCGGCTTGGCAAACTCGAAGCGGGTGAGGCGGATGTGACCTTTCTTGCCGCTGCAGGGCTTGTGCGGCTGGGCCAGAGCGAGGTCGGCGCGCCTTTGCCCACTGACGAGTGGATCCCGGCCGCAGCGCAAGGGGTGATCGTGCTCGAATGCCGGCCCGATATCTGCCCCGAACTCGCCGCTATCGCAAAGCTTGACCACGCGGAAACGCGCGCCGAACTGGAAGCGGAGCGCGCGCTGCTCGCAGCTTTGGGCGGAACGTGCCATTCGCCGGTCGCGGTCCTGTGCGAGCATGGCGCGCGCGGCATGGCGATGCACGCCGCGATCTTCTCCTCCGACGGCGCTGAGCGGGTTGAGGGCGAGGCCAGCTTTGCCCCCGGCGATCACGCTAGTGTCGAAGCGCTGGCAGAAGATTTGCTCACCCGCGCCAGCCCATCGGTCACTGAGCATTTCCGCGGGGCATGAGCGCATCTTCACCCGTCCTTGCCATCCGGCCTGAGCCCGGGCTGTCGGCAACGCTGGCGCTGGGGCGGCAGATGGGGCTCACCATGCATGGCTTTGCATTGTCGCGCGTGTCGGCGGTGGAGTGGGAATTGCCCTCGCTGACCCGGTTTGACGCGCTTCTGATCGGCAGCGCCAATGCGATGCGATTGGGGGGTGAGAAGTTGGCGCGTCTCACTCACCTGCCGGTTCATTGCGTGGGCGAGGCGACCGCGCGAGAGGCCCGCGGGGCGGGCTTCGAGGTCACGCTCACTGGCAAGGGCGGTTTGCAATCGGTGATCGACGCGGCCCATATACCGGTCCATTACCTGCGGCTGGTGGGTAGCGAATATGTCGAGCTTGATTTGCCAGAGGGCATCACTTTCGAGCCTATCCAGGTCTATGCCGTCCAGCCGCGCTCTTTCCTCGATAAACCTGCACGATTGCTCGAAAACCCCGTCACCGTCCTGCTCCATTCCGCCGCCATGACCCGACAGTTTGTGGCCGAGTGTGATCGGCTGGGCGTCGACAGGGGCCGCGTCACGCTCGCCGCCATGGGCGCGCGGATCGCTCAGCCGGCGGGCGAGGGCTGGCGCGCTATCCACATCGCCGCAGCGCCAAGCGACGAAGCGCTGCTGGCCATGGTGCGCGACCTGTGCGTATAGTGGGACCGCTATAATAATTCTCACGCATCGGGGGTTTGCAGGGTGTGGTGCGGAATGATCGGCGCGCTTCGACAAGAGCCTAAGGGTTCGAACGAGGTCGCCCTTCCGAAGCGTTGTGAGAGATAATGACGGATATGGAATCGAAGTTTGGCAGTCGGCGAAAGAGTTCGTCCATGAATGGCGCCTTGCTCGCCTCGGCTGCGTCCTTTCTGCTTGGCGGCGCTCTGGTGGGGTATGTCGTGTGGTACAATGCGTCTGCGTCCGAGGACGCTGAGGCAGCGGGCGCGCAGCCGCTTGCCGCGGTCTCGCCCACGCCCGAGGCGCTGCCCAGCGCGGTGATATCGCCCACGCCCACGCCGCTTGCCGAAGCGCTTGAAGAGGCGGGGACCACCGAAGAGGCGGTCGAAGCTGTGACTCGCGTGGCTGAGCAGCAGGGCGGGCTGGACCAGCGCTTGGCAGCGGCCGAGCAGCGGCTCACCCGGCTTGATATTCAGTCGCAGGCAGCAGCTGGCAATGCGGCGCGCGCAGAGGCTCTCCTGATCGCCTTTGCCACGCGCCGCCTGATCGAGCGCGGCGATGAGCTGGGCTATCTCTCTGATCAATTGCGGCTGCGCTTTGGCGATGAACGGCCCAATGCGGTCAACACCATTATCAGCTTTTCGCGCAGCGATCCGCCGATCCGCCTCGATGGGTTGCTGGCCCGGCTAGATGGGTTGGGGCCGAAATTGCAGGAGCGCAGCGGGGGGCCTTCGTGGGAGGCTTTTACCCGAGAACTGGGTGAGCTTTTCGTGATCCGGCGCAAATCGACCCCGTCAAGCCAGCCTGAAAGGCGGCTCGAGCGCGCGCGCTATGCGCTGGAACAAGGCCGCTATCGCAGCGCGATCGAGGAAGTGCGCGGGCTGCCCGGCGCTCAGCGGGCTGAGGCGTGGATTGCGGACGCTGAGCGGTTTGCCGCCGCGATGGAAGCGCTGGAGAATATCGAGACCGCCGCCGTGCTCGATCAGCGGGGGTTGCGCGATGGGGCGGGCAACCGCGTCGCGCAGCCGAGCCCGGTTGAAACCGGCAATTAGGCGCGCAAGAGCTCCGGGAGATCGCCCGAAACACCGCGTGCTTCGTCCATAAAGAAGGTCTTCAGAAACTCCGCGCGCTGCACGCCCGCCATACCTAGCCTCCGGATCGCTGAGGCTGCCGGGCCGGGCACGCCGAACAGACGCGTCAGGCCATCGGTCGCCAGCGCCACCATGAAGCTGTCGAGCCCGCGCCAGTTTTCATAGCGTTTGAGCAATTGCGCATCGCCCGGATCAAGCCCGAGCCGCGCGCCATCGCTCAGCACTTCGACCAAGGCCGCCGCATCGCGCAAACCCAGATTGAGACCCTGGCCTGCAATCGGGTGAATGCCATGGGCCGCATCACCCACCAGCGCGAGGCGCTCATCAGTGATCTTGGCGGTGTGGTGAAAGCCGAGCGGCCAGCTTGAACGCGCGCCCACGCTAAGCACTTCGCCAAGCACGCCGCCCATGCGCTTTTGCACTTCGGCCAGAAACGCGCGGTCGCCCAGTTTCATGACGCCTTTGCCGTCCTCTTCGGACACGGTCCACACCAGCGAAGAGCGGTGGGTGCCATCAGCGTCATCGTTAAGCGGCAACAGCGCAAACGGCCCGGCGGGGTAGAAGATCTCCCAGGCGACATGGTCGTGCGGCTTGGAATGGGTCAGACCGGCAATCACGGCGCGGTGCTTATAATCCCATTTGGCGAGGTTAAATCCTGCCTCTTCGCGTGTAGGCGAGCCGCGCCCTTCGGCGGCGACCATCAGGCGGCCTTTGAGTTTGCCACCGCTCGCCAGTACAGCTGCGACCCCAAATTCGGAGCGCTGTCTTTCGGTCACCTCGGCCTTTGAGACCCAATTGATGAGCGGTTCGTCCGCCGCCGCCTCAAACAGGGCAAGGCGTAGGCGGCGATTGGGGAACATCCGGCCCAACGTGCCTTGCGAGGCATCGGGCTGGAAATCGATGCGCCCGGGCTTTTGCTGATCGGTCACCGCGATGCTGGCGATGTCGCAGGCGAATTCCTCCAACCCCTCAGCGGTGCCGATATTGGTGAACATGTGCCAACTTGCCGTGCTGATCGCGGTGGCGCGGTCGTCGAATCCTTCGGCGGTCAGTTCAGCCGGATCGGCGCGGTCGATCACGTGAGAAGAAATGCCCTTCTTCGCCGCCGCCAGCGCAAGAGCCATGCCGACAAGCCCGCCGCCTAGGATCAGCAGATCACGGGTTTCCTGATTTGCGCTCATGTCACTTTTCCGGGTTTGATTGCGAAGTTCATAGTTTAGGCTCTAGAGGCTCATCCGTGATCGACGCAAGAATCTTCCCCCTCTCGCTTAAACACTTCGCTGCACTAGCGCTTGTGCTCCTTGCAAGCGTGGTGATGCCCACTTTGGCGCGCGCACAGGAAGAGCGTTCGCCTCCTTATTATGGCGATGAGAATATTGCGGTCGAACTGCTGGCTGAGGACCTGCCAGAGCCGGGCGAGGAATGGATGCTGGCGCTCTCCTTCACCCCAAGCGCGCCCGAATGGCACGGATATTGGAAAAACCCGGGCGATGCGGGGCAGGGGCTCAGGTTGGAGCTGGACTTGCCCGATGGCTGGGAGATGGGCGAAGCGCTTTATCCCGTGCCCGAGCGGCTGCTGATCGGTCCGCTGATGAACCATATCTACGAAGGGGATTACGCGGTGCTCGTGCCTGTGCGGGTTCCGGCTGATGCGGTGATAGCCGATGTCTTTGGCGGCGTGCCGAGCCTTTCGGGCTATGTCGAATTCCTCGCCTGCACGGATCGGGTCTGTGTGCCGCAGGACGCAGTTCTGGAAGCTGGCATTGGCGTTGGCGATTTTTCCAAATGGCGCGCGCAGGTGGCGCCGTTGCTGGACGCCAAGGGGGCGTTTTCGCTGTCTTCGGATGCGCTGCGCCTTGCGGTTCCGCTCCCGCAAAGCGTGCGCTTGCCCAATCCGCATGTCTTCATCGCCAACACCGAACTGGTCGATTACGCTGCCGTTCAGACCTTTCGCCGCGAAGGCGATACGCTGGTCGCTGAAATCCCGCTCAAGTTCAACGACACGCAGCCTGAGGCAATAGAGGGAATTGTGTCGTTCGGCGGCGAGACCGGGGTGCGCTTTGCCGCTGCGCCGGGCGAAGTGCCCACGGGCGGTGAACTGATCGCAGGGCCCAAAGGGGCTGAGACCCCGCCGCTATGGACCCTCGCTCTGGGCGCGCTTGTCGGCGGGCTGATCCTCAACATCATGCCGTGCGTCTTCCCGATCCTCTCGCTCAAAGCGCTGGCATTGGCGCGCGCGGGAGGAAGCGAGGCTGAAGCCAGGGTTGAGGGGCTGGCCTACACCGCTGGCGTAGTTCTGGCCTGCGTGGCGCTGGGAGCGATCATGCTCGCCCTGCGCGCGGCCGGAGAACAGGTGGGCTGGGCGTTCCAGCTGCAGGAGCCATCCGTGGTGATCGTGCTGCTGGTGCTCGCCGCCGCGATTACAGCCAACTTTGCAGGCGTGTTCGAGCTTCCAAATATCGACACCGGTTCCGGCTCTAGGAAAGGGGCAGGGGGCGCATTTGCGACCGGGCTGCTGGCCGCCTTCGCCGCGACACCGTGCACGGGGCCCTTCATGGCCGCCGCTTTGGGCGCGGCCTTGCTATTGCCGACCGCGCTGGCGCTGGTGCTGTTTGCCATGCTGGGCTTCGGGCTTGCGCTGCCGTTCCTGCTGCTCGGCTTCGTGCCCGCTTTGCGCAACCGCCTGCCTCGGCCCGGCCCATGGATGGACACCTTCCGGCACGTGATGGCAATCCCCATGGGGCTCACCGCGATTGCGCTCGTGTGGCTCACCGCGCAGTTGGGCGGGCAGGGTTTTGCGATGTTCGCTCTGGTGACAACGTTCGGTGTTGTGATCGCGCTGTGGGTGGTGGGCAAGCTTCAGCGCGCTGGCAAGATGGCCTGGCCTGCCTTTGGCCTTGTCGCTGCCCCCTTCCTCGTCTTCGGCGCGGTCGCGCTTCCGGCCAGCTTTGAGCGCCCGTCCAAGGATCTCGCCGCCTCGTTGCTTGTACCGCAAGCCTTCTCCGCTGAGGCTTTGACAAAGGCGCGCGCTTCAGGCCAGCCGGTCTTCCTGTGGTTCACCGCCGATTGGTGTGTCACCTGCAAGGTCAATGAAAGCGTCGCAATCGAGCGCGAGGCGACCGCCGCAGCCTTTGCGGATGCGGGCATCATCGCGATGGTGGGCGACTGGACGGTGCGCGATGAAGCGATCACCCAATTCCTGACCGAGCAGGGTGCAGCGGGCGTTCCGCTATACCTGTGGTATGAGCCGGACGCGGAAGAGCCAGAGCAACTCCCGCAAATCCTTACGCCGGACATGCTGATCGATAGAGCCAAGAGGCCCCGCTAACTCTCGCGGCAGCTTTGCAGCCATTGGCCGGGCAGCGGGCTGGGGTTGAGCCTCACCATGCCCGCGCCCGGAATGGTCGCCGTGAGCTGCCGCGGGCCTGCGAGCGGTTCGAGCGCAACGTCCGCCGCCAGCGTCTCGCCCTGCCAGATGGTGCGCCCGTTCACTTCCACCGCATCCACTTCAAGCCGCCCGATATGTCCATTGCCCACAAAGGCCAGCAGCGCACCCGCGCCCTCATCCGCCGGGCTCAACCGCGTTATCTGGACGCGCGGCAGGCCCTTGCCTGATTGGCAGGTAAGCGTGATGAGCGCAGGCTCGCCCCGCACCCCGTAAACAATGCGATCCTTGTCAGCGGCGCTAACCGCCCACACTGCGCCCTGGGTTTGAGGCGAGGGCAGCGGGTCAGAGGCGTAGTCAGTCGCGGGCTCTGGCAGTTCTCGATCAAGCCCCGCATCGGTTGGCGGCGGCTTGCACGCAGCCAGCGCCGCCACCGCCGCAAAGGTGATCGCTCTCATCGCGCGCGGATAAAGGCGCGCAGATCATCGCTCAGCTGACCGCGATCTTCATCGCGGACATACATCATGTGGCCTGCATCATAGTATTTGAAGGTCAGCCGGTCCTGCGGAATGCCCACGCGGTTGAGCGAGTACTCCGCGCCAAAAAAGGGCGTTGCAAAATCGTACCAGCCTTGCGCGTTGAAGACCCTGAGCCCGCTGTTCTGGCGCATCGCCCGGCCGATAAAGGGCGCGACATTGAGATAGGCGTTGCGCCCGAAGCCGCTGCCCAGCGACCAGTCCCAGTTTGAGCCAGGCTCCCGCCCGATTGAGTTGTAACCGCGATCGGTTTCAAAGCCGAGCCCCTCGCGCGCCCATTGGTTGATTGCCGAAGTGTAGCCTGCATCAATGCCGTAAAAGCTGGGATCGTTATCGGGATATTCTCCGGCATTGTCATAATCGACCCCGGTGTATCGCGCATCGAGGCGCCCAATAGTCAGGCCCCGGTCGCGCAGCAGCTCCTTGTAGAAACGCGGAGCGGTTACGCGCAGATTGGCGCGCTCCAGATACGCCTCGGACAGCCCCGTCAGCTGCGAAAGGCGCGCGCGCACGGCGGCGCGTTCATCAGCGGGCAGGTCCTGACCTTTGAGCAACGCACTCGCAAACGGGCCGATGGCAAATTCGCGCGCTTCCTGCGCGATCGCCTCGACGGACTCAGCCTGCACCTTGCCGTGATAATGCGCTGCCGCCGCCATATTGGGCAGCGTCACCACATAGGCCATCTCATTGCCCGGCGTCGGCTCGCGCCCCGCAAAATCGAGAATGGTGGAAATCAGGATCAAGCCATTGAGGCCCACATCATTATAGGTCGCGCCCTCAAGCTCATCGACCACCATGGCCGTTCGGGTTGTGCCATAGCTCTCCCCGCCGAGATATTTGGGGCTCGACCAGCGCTGATTGTCGTTGATCCAGCGCCGGATCACCTGGGCCACCGCGCGCGCATCCTGGCGCAGGCCGTAATATTTGCTCTTGTCGGTGCCTGGCGTCAGGTAGGAAAAGCCCGTGCCCGGCGGATCAATGAAGACAAGGTCCGCCACGTCGAGCAGGCTGTCAGGGTTGTCGACCAGCGGATAAGGCGGCGCGCCATCGTCGCGCGCGTCAGATGGGATCGCGACCCGCTTGGGACCAAAGGCGCCCATTTGCAGCCAGACTGAGCCTGAGCCGGGGCCACCATTATAGATGAAGAAAACGGGCCGCTTTTTATCGAGGGGATTCTTCACATAGGAGGTGGTGACGATCACCGCTTCCTGTTTCCCGTCATCGCCTTCGAGGATCGTCTCGGCGATGGTCGCAGTGTACGGCACGCGTACCCCGCCAAATGTGCCGGAATGCTGGGTGACCTTGACCTGCGGTTCGATTGTCGCAGCGGCGGGAGCGGATTTGGCGTCCGTGTGTCCATCGGCCAGGGCCGGAGCGGCGGTGAAAGCAAGGGCGGCGGCGCTGAGCGCGCTGAGATAGAATGTTTTCATAGGAGCGGTGTTAAGCAGGCGGCTGGCGATGCATCAAGTGGCCGGTTCGCTTTGCTCCACCTCGCTAGCGTCCTCTTGCGCATCGACATTGATCATGCCACGCTGAAGCCAAGCCGTGCGGGCTTCGGCCTTTTCTTCGTCGGAGAGATTGGGCCAATCTTCTGCGAAGGCGGTTTTATCATCGAAGACGGCGTCGGTAAGTTGGGTTTCCTCATCGAGATGCGCGTACTCCAG
>JBCBKF010000040.1:0-13244 GCA_038522255.1 Pseudomonadota bacterium | reverse complement strand
CGAGCGTGCGCACCTCTTTGAGCAAGTCGTCGCGAAGCGTGCAACAGATGCAGCCATTGGTCATCTCAACCAGCGTTTCTTCGGAACGCGACAAAGCCGCCTCGCCGCCGCGCACAAGGTCTGCATCGATATTGACCTCGGACATGTCGTTGACGATCACGGCCACCCGCTTGCCTTCGCGGTTGGAGAGGATGTGGTTTAGCAAGGTCGTCTTGCCTGCGCCCAGAAAGCCCGAGAGGACGGTGACGGGGAGACGGTTTTCGACAGGAAAAGCGGGCGCGTTCATCAGGGGCTCCGAGATCTGCATCAGTGATATAATGTATCATTAAACTGCGCGCGGCGAGAACTCAATGCCCGCTGGCGCAAAAGTTGAGCGCGTTACAGCCCCTGTCAGGTGATAGTGCCGGTGGCGACGGGGTGCGCTTCTGGCAGGGGCATCATCGAACGGTTTCGCTCCGATTCAACCCAGATTGCCAGCACGCCCAGCGCTATGGTCAACGTCCCCAGCCCAAGCGAGAGATGCCAGCGCAAGCGCATGAAGTCAGGCGCCGCATAGCCCAGCGCGCGGTCCACCATCGGGCTGAGCGCTATGAACGCGCCGAGATACAGCATGGCGGGCCCCGGCCATTCCCACCCGTCGAGAAAAGGCAGAAACAGCGCAGCAGCAATCAGGCTGGGCAAGACGGAAACCGCATAGACCCAGGCGCTCGCTTGGGCGAGCCTGGCGATAGCCTGACCCCACCAAACACCTCCCAGAAAGCTGAAGATCATCGCCGGGTAAACAAAGCCCATGAAGATCGCGTTGTATCGATAGGGATTGTCAAACGCCGCCAATGCGAGGCACAGAACCTGCGGTAGCAACCCCGCATAACCGAGCGCACGGGCCAGAGACGAAAGCGAGGAGTTCGGCGTCATACAGGGTCAAGCGCACGGGAATTATCCCGGTTCCCGGCGCGTTTGGGGTTGGGCATCGAATGCCAGGGCCCCTATCTACTGTCCGGCATACAGCGCTGGGCCCTGATTGAACGGAACAGGCCCCTGCGGCGCGTGTTCTATCCAATGCACAGACTTTAAAACCGATTTGTAAGGACACCGCAAAGCCGTGGCTGACGATACCAACGATAAATCCCGCGAACGCGCGGTTCCTTCGGGCCGACTGGCGCGCTTTGGTACGTTTGGTCGCCTGGTTGGCGGGGTTGCCGGCGGCATGGCAGCTGAAGGCGCGCGTCGCCTGACCAGCGGCGAGAAGATCTCCACGCGCGATCTGATCCTGACGCCGGGTAATGTGCGCCGGATGACGGAAAAGCTCTCTCACCTGCGCGGCGCAGCCATGAAGATGGGACAGATGATCAGCCTGGATTCGGGCGATTTCTTGCCACCCGAACTCGCCGAAATCCTCGCCACCTTGCGCGATCAGGCCAATTTCATGCCGACCAAGCAACTCGATTCCGTGCTCAAGAGCGAATGGGGGGCCGATTGGCGCCGCCAGTTCAAATGGTTCAACCCGCGCCCGATTGCTGCAGCGAGCATTGGCCAGGTGCACAAGGCGCTGACCCGCGATGGGCAGGAACTGGCGATCAAGGTGCAATATCCCGGCGTTGCCAAGAGCATTGACAGCGATGTCGACAATGTCTCGACCCTGCTGCGCGTGGCTGGCTTTGCCCCGCCTGAGCTCGAGATGGGCAAGCTGCTCGACGCGGCTAAGAAACAGCTCCACGAAGAGGCCGATTACCAGCGCGAAGGCGCGCAGATGCAAATTTACGCGCGGGCGCTCGCTGACATGCCGGGCTTTGTTGTGCCCCGTTTGCACGAAGAACTGACGCGCGGCTCGATCCTTGCCATGAGCTTTGAAGAGGGCGTCGCCATCGAAAAGCTGGAAGAGGAAACGCCTGAGCGGCGCGACGAGATTTTCGGCAACCTGCTGGAGCTGGTGAGCCGCGAATTGTTCGATTTCGGCGTCATGCAAACCGATCCAAACTTCGCCAATTTCCGCTATCGCCCTGCGACCGGAGAGATAATCCTGCTTGATTTCGGCGCATGCCGCGCGGTCGATCCGGCGGTCTCAAACGGCTATCGCAACATGCTGAAAGCGGGCCTTGAAGGCAATCGCGACGAAGTGCGCGAAGCCACGATTGATGCCGGGTTCATGATGCCGATAGTCGCGGAAAAGCATCCGGACAGCGTGAACAGGATGATCGACATCGTGATCGATCAAATGCGCGAGGACAAGCCGTTCAACTTTGCCGATCGCGGTTTTGTCCAACTCTTGCGTGAAGAGGGTTTTGCGATTGCGCAGGACAAGGACACCTGGGCATTTCCGCCTATCGAAACCCTGTTTGTTCAACGCAAGGTGTCGGGGATGGCGCTGCTGGGCACGCGCCTCAAAGCGCAGGTGAATGTGCGTCGTCTTACTGAGGAGATCCTGGCCACCACATCGCCTCTCACTACGGAAAAAGCGGCTTAGGGTGTTAAAGTGCGCTAACCCTGCTTGAAAACCGAGAGTCTTGCGCCTTTGCAAAGACTTGCTTTAAAGGCGCGGTATGCAGGGGGTGGATCGACAATTGGCCGTGCTGTTCGTGTGCCTTGGCAATATATGCCGGTCACCCATGGCAGAGGGCGCCTTTCGCAAGGAAGCGCAGGAAGCCGGCCTTGATTGCACCGTCGCGTCGGCCGGGACCGCTGGCTATCATATCGGCGAACCGCCCGATCCACGCGCCATCGCCACAGCCGCCGCGCACGGCGTTGATATTGCACCGTTTATCGGACGCCAGCTGCAACCCGGGGATTACGAAGAATTCACGCATATCTTTGCGCTCGACACGGCGAACCTTGCTGGCATTACCTCACGGGCACCGCGCACCGCGAGCGCTCGTATTTCTCTGTTGATGGACGCCGTTCCGGGACGAAAGGGCGAGGCCGTGGCAGACCCCTATTACGGCGATGAACGTGATTTCGCCAAGACCTGGGACGATGTCGCGCAGGCGGCGCGAATATTGGTTGAACGGTTCAAAGCCGAAAGCGTGAAAGCGCGCTTCTGATCGGAACTCATCCCCCGCGCAGGAGCTGCACACCCCAATCGCGTTCAAACAGATAGAGAAGTATGCGCGCGGCCTCTCCGCGCTCAGAGGTGAGGCCGCCATCGCGCTCGATCAACAACCGCGCGTCAGCATGCACGGCGGGAAGCAGGCGCTGAACCTGCTCCAGATCCGCGATCCGAAACGCCGCTTCGCCCGATTGCCGCGTGCCCAGCAATTCGCCGCCGCCGCGCAGTTCGAGGTCTTTCTCGGCCAGATCAAAGCCATCTTGCGAGTCTTTGACGTAGGCGAGGCGCTTCTTGCCCGTCTCGGACAATTCATCGCCGCGCAGCAAGATGCAGCGGCTCTTCTCAGAGCCCCGCCCAACACGCCCGCGCAATTGGTGGAGCTGCGCCAGGCCAAAGCGTTCGGCCTGCTCGATCACCATCAGCGTGGCTGTGGGCACATCAACGCCAACCTCGATCACCGTGGTAGCGACCAGCAATTTCGCTTCGCCGCTGGCAAAGCGCTCCATATTGGCGTCCTTGACCTCGGGCCGCAGCTGACCATGGACCAGCACGACATCTTTGCCAAAGCGTTCGTTGAGCTGCGCAAAGCGCGCCTCGGCAGCCGCGATGTCAGCGACTTCGCTGTCGCGCACCATGGGGCATACCCAATAAGCCTGTTGCCCGCTCGCCAAGTGCCGCCCGACGGCCTCCACCAGCTCTTCGGATCGATTTTGCGGGACCACCAGCGTCTCGATCGCCTGGCGTCCTGGGGGCAGTTCATCGAGGCGGCTCACATCCATCTCGCCATATTGCGCCAGCGTCAGACTGCGCGGGATGGGAGTTGCGGTCATAGCGAGGGCGTGCGGCGCGCTCTTGCCCTTGCCCGCCAGCGCAAGGCGCTGAGCCACGCCAAAGCGGTGCTGTTCATCGATCACGACAAGGCCAAGATCCTTATAGGAAACGCTGTCCTGAAAGATCGCGTGGGTGCCGACCAGAATGTCAATCGAACCATCAAGCAGCCCCATTAGGATACTCTCGCGCTCGCGGCCCTTGGCCCGGCCGGTGAGGAGTGCGATTTCGACGCCGGTGGGTGCGGCCATTGTTCTCAGGGTGTCAAAATGCTGGCGCGCGAGGATTTCAGTGGGGGCAAGAAGCGCGGCCTGCTTGCACGCCTCGCACGCGATCAGCATTGCAGCGAGCGCGACCACCGTCTTGCCGGCGCCGACATCGCCTTGCAGCAGCCGCAGCATCGGGGCTTCCTGCTGCAGATCGCCTTCGATCTCGGCAATCGAACGTTTTTGAGCGCCGGTCATCTCGAAAGGCAGAGCGAGCTTGGCGCGTAAGTGCCCATCGCCCGCCAATGCCTGGCCTTTGCGGCGGCGCCCCTCGGCCTTGACCAATAACAGCGCTAGGCTGTTGGCGAGCAATTCGTCATAGGCGAGCCGCTCGCGTGCAGGCTCGTTCGGCCCTTTATGCGCGGCGAGCATGGCCTCGCCCCAGGACGGCCAGCTTTCGGCTGCAAACTGGCCGGGCTCGATCCATTCGGGCAGGTCAGGAAGCCGTGTCAACGCCTGCTCCACCAGCGAGGCAATGCGCGGCTGCGTCAGCCCTTCAGACAGGCGATAAACAGCTTCGGTCATGCGTCCCATATTGGCCGCGCTGTCGGCCTCGACATGATCGGGATGGACGATCTGCAACATTTCGCCGTAGCGATCGAGGCGCCCGGCCACCCAGCGCTTTTCCCCCACGGGCAACTGCTTCTTCGCGGTGTAGGAGGCGCGACCGAAATAGGTCAGCGCGCAGATATTGCCGGCCCCGTCCTGAGCCAGCACGCGGTAGGGCCCACGACCAGGATTATAGGGAGCACGGTGTTCGGTCGGCGTCAGCGCGACGATCACCTGCTCACCCTCAGCGCCCTCATCAAGATTGGCAATCGCCCGCCGGCTCACGAAGCGCTCGGGCAGGTGGTAGGCGACATCCTTGATAGTGGTGAGGCCCAGCTTCTCCAATGGCTTGGCAAGCTTGGGCCCGACCCCGTCGAGGGTCTTGGTCTCGGCAAACAGCGGATTGAGGGCTTCAGGACGCATGATCGTGCCCACTATACTGGCTTGAACGCGGCGAGCGAGTGCCTTACCCCCGCGCGCATGACGGATATGCCCACTTTCAAAGAGCGCCTCGCCCGCGCCAAGTTTCGCGCCTGGCACAGAGGCACGCGCGAGGCGGATTACATGATCGGCGGCTTTTTTGACCGCTACGCTCACACCTGGAGCGAGCCCGAGCTCGAATGGTTTGAGGATCTGCTCGCTGAGGACGATGTCGATATCATGGCCTGGGCGCTTAAGACGCAGGACGTACCGCCGCGGTTTCAGGGCGAGCTGATCGATACGATGATGAAGCTCGACTACGTCGATATTCCGCGCTAACCGCGCAGTCCTCTCAGCGCCCTTGCGCTGTGCTTTTTCGCTCTTTTTGAGCCCCGTGCGGAAACGCGCGGGGCTAATTCCGTTTGAGAACTGTTCATGCCCGATCTCTCCCGCATCCTTTCCGCTGCCGAGCCCCTGACGCTCACCTCACTCCCACGCGGCGCTTTGCCGCTGGTGCTGAGCGATCTGGCGCGCGCGGCGAAACAGCGGGCTGTGTTCATCGCCGCAGACGAAGCCGCCATGCGATCAGTTGCCGAGGCCGCGCGCTTCTTTGCGCCCGAGATTGAAGTGTTGGAGTTCCCGGCCTGGGACTGCCTTCCCTATGATCGCGCCTCGCCCGCTTTGTCGGTTAGTGCGGCGCGATTGTCAGCGCTGTTCCGGCTGCAGCACCCCTCCATTGGCTCGCAATTGCTCGTCACCACCGTCAACGCCGCGCTGCAACGCGTGCTCACCCCGTTCCGCATCCGTGAAAATGCCCGCGCATTCAAACCGGGCACGATGATCGGGCATGAGAGCCTTGCCGCACTGCTAACCCGCCAGGGCTATACCCGCACCGACACGGTCGTGGATCATGGAGAATTCGCGGTGCGCGGCTCGATCGTCGACATCTTCCCTTCCTCGCTTGACGAAGGCCTGCGGCTCGATTTCTTCGGCGATGAGCTGGAGAGCCTGCGCCTGTTTGATCCCACCACGCAGCGTTCGACCGGGCGGCTGGAAGACCACCTGCTTCTGCCTGCTTCCGAGGCGCTGCTCGATGACGACACGATCAAGCGCTTCCGCAGCCGGTATCGCGAACTGTTCGGCGCCAGCGCGACGCAGGACCCGCTCTACGAAGCGGTGAGCGACGGGCGCCGCCTGGCGGGGATGGAGCATTGGTTGCCGCTGTTCGAGGAAAAACTTGCAACGCTCTTCAATCATCTTGGTGCGAGCGATCTGGTGGTGATCGATCAGGCTGCGGTCGGCGCGGGCGAGGAACGCATTGCGGATATTGCCGATTATCACGGACAGCGCAGCCAGATTGCAGGCGACAAGACGGGTAGCTATCGTCCGCTCGCCAAAGACGCGCTCTACCTGACAAAAGACGAATTCTCCGCCGCCCTCGTCACAGCGCCTGCGCACCGCACTTCTGTCTTTGCTGCGCCTGACAGTGGGGTCAATATCGATTTCGGTTTCAAACCGGCGCGCGACTTCACGCCCGAGCGTGCGCGCGCCGAAAATGTCTACGACGCCGCTGCAAAGCATTTCGCGAATGTTGGCAAAGAGGGTCGCAAACCGCTGTTCGCCGCCTATTCGCAAGGTTCCGCCAAGCGCATCGCCTCCATCCTTGAGGAGGCCGGCTGCACGAGCGTGCAAGCAGCATCATGGCAAGAGGCACTGGGCCTTGCCGCCAGCGGCACCACCGCCACCATGGTGCTCCCGCTGGAGGCCGGGTTTGCCAATGACAGCCTTGAAATCCTCACCGAGCAGGACGTGCTCGGCGACAGGCTCGTGCGGCGCAAGAAGAAGCGCAAGGACGCCGATGCGTTCCTCGCTGAATTGCAGGCGCTCGCGCGCGGAGACTTGGTCGTCCATGTCGAGCACGGCATCGGCAAATATCTGGGGCTCGATCCGATCGCCGTTGGCAAGAGCCAGCACGATTGCGTCGCGCTTGAATACGCGCAAGGCGACAAGCTGTTCATCCCTGTCGAAAATATCGACGTGCTCAGCCGCTATGGCTCCTCCGAAGAGGCGGTGCCGCTTGACCGGCTGGGCGGGGAAGCCTGGCAGAAACGCCGCGCGCGCCTGAAGGAACGCATCACCGCGATTGCGGGCGAGCTCATGAAAGTCGCCGCCGAGCGCGCGCTCAGGAAAGCGCCCGTCTTCGAAGCCGAAGAAGCCACTTATAACCCGTTCGTCGACCGCTTCCCCTGGGAAGAGACCGAGGACCAGGACGCCGCCATCGCCGATGTGCTGCGCGATCTGGAAAGCGGCAAGCCGATGGACCGCCTCGTCTGCGGCGACGTTGGCTTTGGCAAGACCGAGGTCGCCTTGCGCGCCGCTTTCGTCGCCGCGATGAGCGGCCAGCAGGTGGCAATTGTAGCGCCCACTACACTGCTTGCGCGCCAGCATTTCCAGAGCTTCAGCGAGCGCTTCGCTGGCTTCCCCCTGAAGGTTGGCCGACTCTCGCGCCTTGTCCCCGCCAAGGAAGCAGCCGAGACGCGCGAAGGCCTTGCCAAAGGAACAATCGATCTGGTCGTGGGCACCCACGCCATCCTCTCCAAATCGACCGAGTTCAAGGATCTCGGCCTCGTCATCGTCGATGAAGAACAGCGCTTTGGCGTGACGCACAAGGAAAAGCTGAAACAGCTGCGCTCGGACGTGCATATGCTGACGCTGACCGCAACGCCGATCCCGCGCACTTTGCAAATGGCGATGAGCGGCCTGCGCGAGCTTTCGACCATCCAGACTCCGCCCGTCGACCGCTTGGCAGTGCGCACTTATGTGATGGAATGGGACGATATGGTGATGCGCGAGGCGCTGCTGCGCGAACATCATCGCGGCGGGCAGAGCTTTATCGTGGTGCCGCGCATTGCCGATATGGAGCCGCTCGAAGAATGGCTGCGCGAGAATGTGCCCGAGGTGAAGACCGTCTCAGCCCACGGCCAGATGAGTGCAGGCGAGGTCGAGGAGCGCATGAGCGCGTTCTACGACAAAAAGTACGACGTGCTCCTATCCACTACCATCGTCGAAAGCGGGCTCGACATCCCCAGCGCCAACACGATCATTATCCACCGCGCGGACCGGTTTGGACTTGCTCAGCTCTATCAGCTGCGCGGGCGGGTGGGTCGCGCAAAGATCCGCGCATACGCCTATCTCACCACACCCGCTGACACCCAGCTTTCCGACGTAGCCGAAAAGCGCCTCAAGGTGCTTGGCGATCTCGATTCTCTGGGAGCAGGCTTCCAGCTTGCGAGCCACGATCTCGACATCAGGGGCGCAGGCAACCTCTTGGGCGATGAGCAATCGGGCCATATCCGCGAGGTCGGTTTTGAACTCTACCAGTCCATGCTTGAAGACGCGATCATGGCCGCCAAAGCTGGCGAAATGGGTCTTGAACCCGCGAAGGACAAAGTCTCTCCCCAGATTACCGTCGACGCGCCGATCATGATCCCAGAGGATTATGTGCCCGATCTCGCGGTGCGTATGGCACTCTATCGCCGCCTCAACCAGGCGCAGGACAAGGCCGAGATTGAGGGACTGGCAGCGGAGATGATCGATCGGTTCGGGGACCTGCCCTCGCCGACGCAAAATCTCATCCGCCTGATCGAGATCAAGCACCAGGCGATCGAGGCGAACATCGCCAAGATCGATGTCGGCGCACGCGGGACGCTGGTCACCTTCCACAATGATGATTTTCCCGATGGGCCGGGCCTCATCGCCTATGTCGACAAGCTGAAGGGCACCGCTAAGCTGCGCCCCGACATGAAGCTCGTCATCAACCGGGCGTGGAACGACCCGCAAAGCCGCCTCAATGGCCTGTTCCAGCTGACCAAGGGGCTGAGCGCGATTGCGAGGAAGGCAGTGCGGACGCGGCGGAAGGAAGCGGCTTGAGGCGATGCCGCGTACGGCTCAGCCTTCCCTTAGCGTCGTAAATCAGTATGATATCGTAACACTCGTTTTGGAAGGACTCGCGTCCCCATATCGCGTGTTTGATGAACGCTTTGGGGACCAGCCATGAAACAAGCCTTCTTTGATCACCTTCCACCGACTACCGTCGCTGCGATCTGGGCCATCTTCGCGTTTGCGCCCGCGTCCGTGGTCGAAGCCGGTTGGCTTATCCCGCTCGTCTCGTTCGGGACAATGGCATTCATTCAGCTGATGGAACTGGTCAATGAACGCCACGAAGGCTGGCGAATAACCGGCAAGGAACTGGCGACCGATCTTTTCTACATGGTCCTGTTCATCTTCGTTATCGCCACGCTGGCCGAGACCTATGTCGATGGCGGTCTGATGCAGGCGAAGCAAGCGCTAGGGATTGCGACGCCGTGGCTGATGGAATTGCCGTTTCTCGTGCAGGTCCTGATGATCATGCTGATCTATGAGCTTGGCCAGTACTGGATGCATCGCTTGATGCACAATAACGATGTGCTGTGGTCAACTCATGCGCCGCATCATCACCTGATCCAATTGAACGCGCTCAAGGGCTTCATCGGCAACCCCATAGAATTGTTTCTGATTAGTCTCAGTGTGATTGCCCTGTTCGATTTTGATCTGAACGCGCTTCTCGCCGCATTTCTCTCGCTTGGCGCGATTGCGCAATACGCCCACGCCAACATCAAATCCAACCCACCAATCTGGTTCAGCTTCTTCTTCACCACGATCCGCCATCACTCGCTGCACCACACCGCGCTTAGCTATGAGGACACGCGCTGCAATTACGGCAACTCGGTTATTTTGTGGGACCGCATATTTGGCACGTTCAAGGACGGCGAATCCGAAATCGTGGGTCAGGATGATCGCCGTCGCCTCTCGATCTTCGAACAATGGCTGTTCCCGATCACCTTTTTTCAAAACAAACGCCGCGATGCGCATGCACCCGCCGAGTAAGTCCCACACTCACCCATGCCCCCGCCCGCGCGCGGTTCGGGCCAGTTCGACCACGCTTGCGCTCGGCATCGGCATGGCGCGCAGGAAGCCCTGCCAATAGGTGCAGCCTTCCGCGGTGATCGCGGCGCGCTGGATCTCGGTCTCGATCCCTTCGGCGTAGATATCGAGTTCCAGCGCTCTGCCCAATTGCATGATCGCACGCAGCACGGCCAGCGCCTTGGCATCGCCGGGCACATCGTCGACCATCACCTTGTCAAGCTTGAGGGCGTCGAGAGGCAATTCGCGCAGGTAACGGAAATTGCAAAAGCCCGCCCCGAAATCATCGAGCGCGGTCCGAAAACCAAGCGTGCGCAACGCCTTGAGCGCGCCCGCTGCCTGCTCGACATTGCGCAGCAGCATGTCTTCGGTGATCTCCAGCATCAGGCGGTGCGGTTCAATCGCGCTGGTTCCGATCAACGCTGCAAAATCGGCCGAGAAGCGCGGATCTCCCAGCTCTTCCGGCGTGATGTTGAGCGAAAGGGCCAGGTTGCGCGGCCAGCGTTCCGCATCTTCCAGCGCGCGCGCGACCACGTGGCGCGAAAGCGGCGCGACCAGAGCGGCGCGTTCCGCAATCGCAAACAGATCGCGCGCGCCAATCTCACCCAAAGTCGGATGCTGCCAACGAGCGAGCGCTTCTGCCCCAACCACGGCGCCATCCTCACACGCAAATTGCGGCTGGAACAGCACCTCGATCTCTCGCCGATCCAGCGCGCGGAGCAATTCACTTTCAAGAGCGCCCGGCTTAACCCCCGGCATCAGCCCGTTTTCGGACCCGTCTCCGGATCCGCGAAGGCTCGCCCTGAAAGCTTTTTTTCCCGATTCCATACCACATCCCTTAAGCCCGACTATGAAGCCGCGCGCACATCAATTGCAATCCGACCGAAATTGGAACATCAGGAAAACCATGTAAGGCTGCGACGGCAACGCGGCGAGCAAAGCGGTGATAAAGGCGGGGATGAACAGGAATGGCGACCACACACCCATCCGATAACGCGCCGAGCGATGCAGCGCCAGCGGACACAGCCGCGGGGCAGGCGGGCGTACAGGGCGGTTCGTTCGAACGGATCGCCATGCTCGCCTCCGAAACGCCGCGTGCTCAGGAGGCGCTCGCAAATCTGTCGTCTCAAGGCGATTGGGTGCCGCTTGAAGAGGCCGATGCGGTGGTGGTTCTGGGCGGCGATGGCTTCATGCTGCAATCGCTGCACGCAATGCTCGATTCAGGCCGGATCATCCCCGCCTATGGCATGAACCTGGGCACCGTCGGATTTCTGATGAACCGTTACGACAAGCGCGCGGCGATCAGGAAACGGCTGGCGCGGACCAAGCGCAAGGCCATCGCGCCGCTGCGCATGCACGCGACCACGCAAAGCGGCGAGGCGCATTCGCTGTGGGCGATCAACGAGGTGTCGTTGCTGCGCGAAACCCGCCAGACCGCCAAGATCGAAGTCACCGTGGGCAGCCGTGTGAGGATCAAGCAATTGGTGGGCGATGGCGTTTTGGTGGCCACTCCGGCCGGCTCCACCGCGTATAACCTATCCGCCAACGGCCCGATCCTGCCGCTTGACAGCGAGATGCTGGCCTTGACGCCCATCAGCCCTTTCCGCCCGCGCCGGTGGAAAGGGGCAATCCTGCCAGACCGAATGAAGATCGGCCTGCGGGTGCTCAATCCTGACAAGCGCCCCGTCGCCGCCGTTGCCGACCAGAAGGAACTGCGCGACATCGCTGAGGTCACCTTGACGATTTCGCACGACACCGAATTGGAGCTGCTGTTTGATCCCGGCCAGTCGCTGGAAGAGCGGATCGTGGCCGAACAGTTCATGACCGACTGATTTTTGCACAAACGAGGCTTGCATTGGTGCGCGCTCAACCATATACGCGCGCTTCTGCCAGCGGAGAGACATCCCGCCGGCTGCTCCCCGATAGCTCAGCGGTAGAGTAGGTGACTGTTAATCACTTGGTCGTTGGTTCGAATCCAACTCGGGGAGCCATTTCCATACCTTCCAGCAAACCAGTCTGCTTTGTAGCTTAAGCGGTCGCGATCATCCCGCCGTCGAGCACGATCGTCTGACCGGTCATCCAGGAAGACGCTTCCGAGCACAGATAGATGGCTGTCCCCGCAATGTCTTCCGGCTTGCCCATCCGCGCGCGCGGGATCTGGCCCAGCGCCCACTTGGTCATCTCGTCGTTCTCGACCAATTCCTTGGTCATATTGCTCGGGAAGAGGCCGGGGGCGATGGCGTTGACATTGATCCCGCTCGCCGACAGTTCCGCGCCCAGGTGTTCGGTCAGGTGGATAACGCCCGATTTGCTCGCCGAGTACGCATAAGTCGGCATGCCCGAATTGCGAATCCCGTTGATCGAGGCGATGTTCACGACGCGCGCGGGCCCATCGAGCGTTCCCGACGCCTTGAGCAAAGGCAGGAATTTCTGGATCGCGAAGAAAATCGACTTGATGTTGATGTCCATCACCTTGTCCCAGCCTTTTTCCGGGAAGGTTTCCAAGGGCGCGCTCCAATTTGCGCCCGCATTGTTGATGAGGATATCGACTTGGCTCTCGCGCTCGGCCACCGCCGCGACGAACGCCTCAATCCCTTCAACCTTGGACATATCCGCCGGGACCGCGACGCATTCGCCGTATTGCGAGAGCTCCTCAGCCATTGCCATCAATCGCTCTTCCTTGCGCGCGGTGATGTAGACCTTAGCTCCGTTTTCGAGCAGCCCGCGCGCCATCATCGCGCCAATCCCGCTCGACCCGCCCGAAACCACAGCCACCTTGCCGCTCACATCGAAAAGCGATGTCATGCTCATAAGTCTCTCCCTGATATCGTGTTTGTCAGCGCACTAGGGCGCGCGGTGGGCCCAGCGCAAGCAAGAACGGCCTAGAGCGAAAGCAGCAGGCGTGCGCCGACAAACACGACCAGCGCCGCGGTCAGCCACCGCACCCAGCGCACCGGCAGCAAGCGCACCGCCATCAGGCTCCCTACCTGTCCACCAATCGCAACCGCGATGAGCAAGGGCAACGCTGGAGGGATCGCCGCTCCCAGCGGCAACTACGAGGTTGCGTGCCAAGCCGAGCGTCAGGTCCCGGCCAACGCAGACTACGCGGCAGTGGCCGACGAACCCCAGGACCAGCTCGACCTGGCGTGCGCCGTCACGGGCAAAACCGGGACGTT
>JBCBKF010000039.1:0-13307 GCA_038522255.1 Pseudomonadota bacterium | reverse complement strand
AGCGCCTGCGCGTGACCTGCTCGTACCTCGTAGACCCTCTCAGCCGCCTCCAGCGTCGCAGGCCGGTGCGCGACAGCGATGCGGGTGATCTCAAGCGCTTTCAGGGTCTCGAGGATCTTGTTCTCGTTCTCCGCGTCGAGATTGGCGGTGCCTTCGTCGAGTATGAGGACTTGTGGGTTCGGGTAGAGCGCCCGGGCGAGAAGCACGCGCTGCAGCTGACCGCCTGAGAGCACCGACCCCATATCGCCCACCAGCGTCTCGTAGCCCATCGGCATCTTCTCGATCTCGGCGTCGATCTGCGCCATGCGAGAGACCTCGCGCACGCGCCCCATATCGATCTCGGGATCGAAGAACGCGATGTTTTCCGCGAGCGATCCGGCGTAGAGTGCGTTGCCCTGCGCGACCGATCCGATAGCGCGGCGATATTTCGCTTTGCGGTAGGAGGAGACAGGGCGGTCGCCCAGCCGGATCGCGCCCTGCGTCGGCTCGAACAGACCCATCAGGATCTTCATCAGCGTCGTCTTGCCGCCACCTGATGGGCCGGTGATGGCGATGAACTCGCCCGGCTCGATGCTCAACGACACGCCTTGCAGCACCCTTGGTTCATTCCTGCCGTAGCTGTAGAACACGTTGTCGAGCACGAGGGGTTTGCCAAAGTCAGGGTCCTCATTGCTCTTTTGCGCCTCGCCCTCTTCGAGCGCCGAAAGGGCAATGTCGGCAATGCGGGTGAGGTGCACCTTGACGATCTGGTAGTTGATCGCCTGCTCAGTGAGCCGCATCCCGGCGTCGAGGAACTGCTGCTTGTAGGCCTGAAAGGCGAAGATCATGCCGACGGTGAGGATGGAGTCGAATGCAAGGCTTATCGCGATGTAAACGAATATCACCCGCTCACCTCCGATGACGAACTGGCCGAGTGCTTCGAACGCTGCCTGCAAGCGGCCCAGTTTGACCTGCGCGTTGACGGCGTCCGCCTTGCTCTTCTGCCACAGGCGCTGGCGGTTGCCTTCCTGCCCGAATGCCTTGATCGCGGAGATACCGCGTACGCTTTCGATGAAGTTGGAGTTCTCCTTTGCCATCGTGGTGATGACATCGAGATTTTTGAGCTTGATCGATTGGAGGAAGGCGAGCCGCAGGCCGACATAAAGCGCCAGAGCCGCGCAGGCGACACCGCCAAGGATGGGGGAGTAGACAAACATCAGCGCCAGCGTAAGCACCGCCATCAGTCCGTCGATGAAGGCCGCTATCATACCCTGGCTGATCAGTTGGCTGATCGGCTGCGTCGAGCCAAAGCGCGAGATGATATCCCCCACATGCCGCTTCTCGAAATAGTCGAGCGGCAATCGCAAAAGATGCCGGAACAGGTTGACGATCACCTGATAGGACAGCGCATTTGAGAGCGTCACCAGGATAAGCGATCGCAGCCAGCTTGCGAGCAGGTTGACGATAGTCAGCCCGCCAAATCCGAGCGCCAGCATCAGCAGTAAATCGCTGTCGAAAGCGGGGAATACCGTATCGATGGAGATTTGCAGGAAGAACGGCGTTGCCAGCACCACCAATTGCATCACCAGCGAGAGCAAAACAACCTGACGGATCGTGCCCCAGAACCCGCTCATCTTCGACCACAGCTGGGTGATGTTGAGCTGGCGGCGCTCAATCTTGGGCTTGAAGCTTTCGGACTTCAGCAGGTCGAGCGCTACGCCGGTCCATTGGCGTGAGACATCCTCCTCGCGCAGCACGAGCGCGCCGCGGGCCGGATCGTGGATATGGTACCGCGTTCCGCGCACCCCGCCGGTTACAGCGGTAAGGACAACGAAGTGGTTGAGGTTCCAGTGCAGGATCGCCGGCGTCGCCAGATGCGGCAGATCGTCGATATCGCCGCGCAAGGGCCGCGCATTGAAGCCGATATCTTCGGCCACCTGCATCACCTGTTTGAGGTTCGCGCCCTTCAGGCTCATCCCGTAGCGCTGTCGCAAGGCAATCAGGTCGGTCTTGTAGCCGTGAAACCCTGCAACCATAGCAAGACAGGCAAGCGCGCACTCGCTCGCCTCCCCTTGAGGGATATACGGCGTCTTCTGGCGCCCGGAAAATTCGACCAGATCGAGAGGGGAGTTCATTCCGTTCGGTTCAGCACGGCGTTCAAGGGCTGCAGGATCCAGCCGAGAAAACTCTGGCGCTCCAGCACGATATTGGCCTGCAGCGTCATTCCCGGTTGTAGCGGCGCGGGTTCGCCGAACGCTTCGATGGTTTGCCGGTCAAGCGCCACCTTCACCCGGTAGACGGGCTCTTCGAACGGAAACGGGATATCGGTCTCACGCGGATCGACCGCGACGCGGGAGATCGAAGTGATCTCTCCGCCGAAGCTTCCAAAGCGCTGATAGGGGAAGGCGTCGTAGAGCAAGCGGGCTTCCTTGCCCGGCTCGACAAAGCCTACCGCGCGGGTCGGTGCGTAGAGTTCGGCTGTAAGCCGTGCGTCGGGAGGCACAATCACCATCAGCGGGCGGCCATTGGCGGTCGCCTTTCCCTCCCCGGTGGCCAGCGCGGTGACCCGTCCGGCGATGGGCGCTGTCACCACATAGCTTTGTTCTCCCTCCAACCGCGCCTGTTCAGCGGAAAGCGATTGCAGCGTGTCCTGGATTTGAGAGATGCCCTGCTGGGTGTCGATTGTGGACGCGGCAAGTTCAGAACGTGCTTGTGACGCAGCAGACAGGCTTTCGGTCAGGCGCTGCTCCAAAGCGGCGAGATTTTGCTGCGAGGACAACAAGGTCTGACGTCGCCGTTCAAATTCGACCTTTGATACAAAACCCTGGTCGACGACCTTCCTGATCTGGTCAAAAATCTGCTGGTTAGAGGCGACGACTTCGCTTTGCAGCGCAATCTGGCTGCGCAGGCTGGCGGCGTTTTTTTCAGAGCTGGCGATGGCTTCTCTGAGGCGCGCCTGCTCAGCTCGCGCGCGACCCTGGGCCATGACGATTTGCGCCGCGCCCAATTGCTGCCGCGCGGCCAGTGCGCCGAGGCTGCGCCCGGCCACGTCGCCGCCACTTGCTACCTGTCGATCCGAGTCGATAACGAGCATCCGCGCGCCGCGCTCAACGAGATCGCCCTCGCGCACCATCAGTTCAGCGACAATGCCGGGCTGTTGCGCGATCACCTTGGCGGTGGTCGCCTCGGTCACCAGAATGCCGGGCACGGTCTCGACACGCGCATAGGTGCCCAGCGTGACCCAGGTGCCAAAGCCAGCAATGACCGCAAACAACGCAGCAGCCATCAGCTTTGTTGAAAGCGGCTGCGAGAAGACGACTTCGCCGTGCAGCCCGTTTGAGGTGCTCTCTATCACCTCGGTGCGAAATAAAGACACGCAGAACCTCGTCGAAATGCCCCGTCCGACTAACGATCCCCGATGCCAGCAGCCGGGCCAACAATTCCCCTGATCAAAAGACCACATTCCGGGGGCATCGTCACTCTGCAGCTTTTCTTAAGTGCGCGTAACGCAGCGGATTATCGAGGGTTTTTGGGACGTAAAGAGCGTTGGACGCGACGAAAGGATGCCTCGGTTCGCGCCGATGACGCGCAGATATCCGCGCGCAGAGAAAGACCCTGACGCCCCTTTGCGGATGTGGTGCGGCGGCCCGGCTACCCGGCTGGAGTGGCCGCGTCCCTTTCAGCCTCTGCGGGGCGTCTGGCAGGCGGTCGGTCAAGCTTTTCCAGTCGCAATATCTCACCCCGCTCCCACCCGATCAGCAAGGTCCCGCTTTGCGTCAACAGCAACTCAGTTCCGCTTTGTGGGCCCCACTCCCCGCCTGATGCGCAGCGCAATTCATGCGGATTGGACAGCGCTTCTTCATTTGTGCCCATGAGCAGCCGCGCTGCCAGAGAGTGTGTGGTGGCCTCGGCGCGTTCAGCGCCCAGATTTTCCAGCACAGGCTCGCGGCACACACTCTGGACCGGTGACGTGCGCTCCTGTGCTGGAAGATCTGGGCGATAGGACCATTGCAGCGTTTCGGGATAGATGTCGGCAATCGCTCCAATCAGCACGCTGTCCGCTCGCGTGCTGGAAATCACGCGCCATCCCCCGGCGATGTCACGAATCGAGAGGGGAGTGGGCTGTGGGGTGGGCTTTGGGGTGGGCGCAGCGGCGCTCGCCACGGTCGCCGGTCCAGCAAGCATTTGCGCCTCAGAGGTGCGCGGCGCTGGCTCGCAGCCGGCCAGAACGGCGCTCGCTGCGACACAAATCACACCCAAAGAGGCGCTAGGTGCTGCGTTCAACATTGATCAGGATGTAGCTGAAATGATCTTGAGCGCCCAGATCTCTCAAGAACCGCCAATAGTCGGAATTGGTGATCGTCTGGCACCCGGCGGACCATGTGTCATCCCCGCTCCCTCCGCGATGGAGCAGCATGGACCGGCCAGCGCCCGTCGGATCGAACGCGTCGCCATCGAGGATTGAAAACTTGCCGTCATGGTTCACATCGCGCATCGCCACCTGGACGTTGCGCGCGCGGAACGCCTTGGCGCCCAGAAACGGACCTTCGAGGCGGGGGCCATAATGGTAGGTGCCTGCGCGCAGTCGGCCAAGATCGTTGCGTCCATCCTTGTCCAGATCGACTGTCGAACCCTTGTGTGCCTTGGCCTGTCCCCAGGCGTAAATGCGCGCGGGTTCGGTGTTGCCCATATATCTCTTCAGCCGAACCGAGGCATCACCCAGCCGCCACACCATCAGGAAGGGATCATCAAAGCTACCGCGCAAGAAGGCCTTGCTGTTGGTCGGGTTGCGCAGCGCCAGCACTACTTTCTGACCACCTAAAAAGGCGTGCATCGCTTCCAGATCGCCGTATTTCTCGATCAGAGTGTGGACCTCGGCGTCGGTCAGGCTGCGCTGCGCCTTTTCCAGCAGATCATAGCTTTCCTCACGCGGCGCGGCGGGCGGAGGGGTAATCGTGGCCAGCGTAGCCTGCGCTGCAAGCAGATCGAGCGCATCGTTCAATTCATTGCGTAAGCGCCGGGCAACGCCGCGTTGTACGGCGGCGCTGGCGCTTGTGAAATGGACGAGATTGCCGGCGAAATTGGTGCGACCGCGCTCGGCATAGATTGCGGTGATGGCATGCGCGTCGAAATCGGCATCGCCCGGGCCCTTGCCGAGCGCACTCAGAATATTGCCTATCAGGCCGGATTGCGCCCCGTGCTGCACTGCCGTTGACCAGACAACGTCCTGAAGAGCATGGCTGCATGTCATCACGTCGATCCCGCTCAGCGATCGGATCTTGGCGACTTGCGGTTCGAAATGAGTGCGCTGAATGAAATCGTGCTGCGCGTCGTGGAAGACGGTGGGTTCGCGTTCCGCGATCGCTTTCCACACTGCGCTGAAAGGCTCTGTGCCCTCGTCGAGGCTGGCAAATTCCTCCTCCCATCTTTTGCCCTCGCGTGCCAGGAACTTGCGTGCATTGCCGAACTTCGAGGCAAGCTGGTAACTGCCATAGGACACGCCGCCCGGATCGCCGTGGCCGCCCGATACCGTTCCCGGCCCGCGGTCCCCGACCTCGTATTTCTTTGACAGGTTGCCGAGGGCGCGGATGGGGCTGATCGATGATGCCGTCGTTGCATTCCCCGCTGCAGGGATCACCAGTTCTTGCCCGATCTCAATCCGGTCCGCACTGGCGAGGCCATTGGCACGCACGATCTGGCCAATTGTGACGCCATAGCGCGCCGCAATCGCGATTAGCGTATCGCCGGATCGAACGGTGTAGAATGTCTCGCTCAATGGCTTGACCTTAAGCATCTGTCCGATCGCAATGCTGTCCGCATTGGCAAGGTCATTCCATCGTACCAGCTCTGCCACGCTGACATCGTGGGCTTGCGCAAGGTCGCTGAGCGTGTCGCCCGATTGCACAATGTGCGTCTGGAAAATTGCCATGTCTGTCCCCTCCTGATGGGCCGTTATGCCCCGTGATGCGCCTGACATGTGTCCGTGATAAGCTCGCGGGGGCGCAAACCCTCGTGCTGTGTCTTGCCAAGCCGCGCCCGGTCACTCGCTCCGCAGGATGGAGGGTTGAAGGTGGCTACGCCCGGTTTCACCCCTCTCCAGTTCTGGTAAACGGCGCATCTTTATCTGGCTTTTATCAAGCGACCCAAAGCTTCGCGCCGCATGGAGTCGGTGACAATTAGTTTTACATTAAATGGCCAATTTGCAATCCTCTTTTATGCAGTAAATGGGGATTGGATGATTGCGATTCGCTAGTCGTATTGGCGGACTTTAATGGTGCTGCGGACAAGATCGACTTGCGCGTTTGGGCTGCGGCATTGAAAGCCACTGAAAACCCGGAGTAATCCATCCCTCAATTGGCTGCGTGCGCAATCCGCCCCGGGCCATCGCACGGCACTCGGACGGGTTTCGCGTCGGGCAGAGCATCAAAAAAGGGCATTGGCGGCGTTTGCCACGATGCGTCTTAAGATTGGGGAGGGGTGTATGATTTCATTGCCGAATTGGATCGTTAAAGGAACCAAGGCGATTGATCTTGAAGAGATTGCCGAGCTCGTTGAGCCTATCAGCAAAGTGGCTGAAAAATGGGCTCTGATTGATGAAAAGCTGAACGAGATAGGGCGATCGGATGATTCGATTCACAGCGCCTCACAGCTTGTCACCTTCCTGCTAGATAACCTCAATGATGAGCAGGTCACAGGCGTTCTGAACGCGCTTGATGAAGGGCTTGCCGACAAGGTCGGCAAGATCAAGACCCGGTACGAAGAGAGCGAATGGAAAAAGCTGCTGCTGCCGGTCGGTCAATTGCAGGAAGCTTACCTGCCCAAAAGCGATGAAACCCTTGAATACAATCCCGGAACAGATGTCGGGCTGATCGACGTCGCCATCCCCGATAAATCCATCTCTGGCACAAAAGCGCTGGGCAAGCTTGATTTGACCCTCGGAATCTCGGCCGGGGCTGCTTTCGAACTGGAGGCAGGGGCGCGCTGGCCGTTTGAATCCGACACAGTCGATCCCGGTCTGCTGCGGCTCGGCGCGCGCGGTGAGCTGGGCGTGGAGGCCGGGGCGAAGCTGCCCGTTGCGGCGTGGTTGGCTATCGGCGCGCAAGGTTCGGCCAATGCCAGTGCTGAGCTTGGCTATTTCTTTCGGCCAAAGCCTGAACACGGCCTTTTCTTCCAAACCCTTCCGCCCGCGCTGAGAGGGCTGGCAAACCCCGCCAAGTTACGCGCACTCGTCAAGGCGATGGCGATCCATCAGCTAGAAGGCGTGGTGATGCTGATCGAGGGGTCCGCCTCGGGTCAGGCAGAGATTGATCTGGGCCAGAACCTCGCGCTGGGCGATGTGGGGCTGCAAGCGGGTTTTACGGGATCGGTGCGTTACGCGCGCGAATCCAGATGGGCGCTGTCACTGCTGAAGAAGGGGGCCGGGTACCAGGTGGTCCTCAGCCGACTGAAAGCGAGCGAGGAAGGTGGATCAGCCGCGCTTGGCCTGTCTGTGGACGTGTCGGAACTGGCGCAGAAAGCGAACAAGGCGCTCGACCAGATCACCGATTTCACGGGCCCAAGGCTGAAGGAGATCAAACCCTTCCTTTCGCCCGGAACCTATGCCCTTGAAAAGCTGGGGGAGCCAGGCGGCCTGCTTGACAAGGCGATCAAGGCGTTGAGCGATGATGCGACGATTGCCACCGCGCTGAGATCGGACCTTGGTCTGTTGATCGGCGATGAGGCGGGCGATGATCTGGCGATTGAAAAGGCGCTCAAGGACAAGCTGACCGCATCCCTCGATGAGGTTACGGGCGGTGTAACGCGCAACGCGAGCGAATTTGCCGACGAAGCGATTGCTGCCCTGGTTGCCAAGCTGCCGGACGTCGTTCCTGATGACCTAAAGAAGAAGGGCAAGGATGAGGTTGCAAAACTCGTCAAATCGCTGGTGACGAAGTTTGATAAAACGCTCGACGATCTTGTGGCGGACGCGAGCCTGCCCGATCTGGCCAATGAACTTGAAAGCCTCGGCACCCGGGTCAAAACCGGTGCGAAACGCGCCGACCGTGCCGCAAAGACCGTGCGCGAATTGGTCGCTGCCTATGAAGGCTATGTGAAAACGACGCGCGAGACGCTCGAAAAGCTGGCGGAGACCGAGATCGGCCTGCGGCTCGAAAGCGCCTATTCACGCAGTGAGAGTGCGCATTACGAGGTGATGGGTACGATCACCGATATCAATGACGAGACCGCACAATTGTGGCACCAACTGGCGCTTGGCCAGTTGCAGGCGATTGAGCGGATGCTGATCGATCCCAGCCAGGTGCCTAATGGCTTTGCGCTAAGTCCGGAGTCCTCGCTTACCCAAACGGCCGCTTCGACCCGATCTCGCTCGATCGCGATTGATCTGCTCGGCGACGTATTCGAGGTGCAGGTTACCGCCACGGGCAAGGCCAAGATCATCTTCAAAGATGGCATGGTATCCGTCGATGCAAGAGCGCAGGTTGACCGGCTGAATTCGCTTTTCGGGCCTACCCGTACGTCGAGTTTCTTGAGCGTCGTGGAACTTCAGCGTTTCAAGGATGGGGGCGATGCCCGAGCGATTGATTTCTCGGTTGAATTCCTGCGCAAGGACAAGGACCTGAAGGTCAAAGAACTTAGCACCTTCCTGTCTGACCTGGCAGAGCAAAATTTGATTTCGGCGGCCCGTGCGCAGCATGCAAAGCAAATCTTGCGAGACGCGTGGCAGCCGTCCAGTCCCAAGATCAAGGGCGATATCGGCTTTCGCCTGGAGCTCTCGCCAAGCCAGCTTCACGCGCTGTTGCGTCTTGGCGAGGCGGCCAAGCACCATGCAGAGGTGGAAAGGGCACTGTTCATACTGGCAGCCCGACTGGTGATCGGCACGCACCAGTTCAGCCCTAGCGTTCTGCCCAAGGCTCTGAAAACGCTTAGCAGAAGCGAGGATTTCGATGTCCAGCTGGCGCATTACTGGGCGCCGAATCCGCCGCTGAGGCCCGGGCGTTGGGGCGGCACAAGCGATCGCCAGTGGAAAACGGTCAAGCCGCTCAAGACTTATCGGCCTCTCTTCGAAGGGCTCGCCACCATCTTTACCAGTCTGTACGAAACGCATTCCGCTTTGCCCAAAACCGCCTTTGAAGATGGATGGACGGTCGATGACTACCAAGACAAGCAGGAAAAAATCGCGACCGCTGCAAAGCCTTGGATCAAGACCAAGGCCAACATCGTCAGCGGCCGCCTCCACCCGTCCATGTTGACGATTCTGCACATTTTCATGGCGCTGGATCGTGAACCGATCCCAGAGGGCGCCGATGAAATTGTCGGCCTGGTTGAGCGACTGGCGATAAAGCTGGAGCCGGATGCGCCCACGTCTCGGCTGCAATTGACGATGCAATTGGGAGATGCGGCTGAGCCGGCGATCATCTGACCTGGCGGGGTGAGGAAAGGGGGACAGCGCGTGAGCAGCGAAGCGAATGAGGCCGCCGCGAAGCCGGGCTTGCAGGAGCGCCCAGAGGCGGGTGACCCTTTTGCCCATGGTCCGGTCCCGCGGCGCGTCGGGCTTTTGTTCGTTCACGGCATCGGCGAACAGGCGCGCTTTGAACACCTCCACGGTGCCGCCACCCGTCTTGCCCAATTGCTGAAGAATCACCCGCACCGGGACGCCAGCGTTTCTGTCGTCGATCGCACCGATTACTGGAGCGTTCCTCCCGGTGAACCTCAGATTTCACCCCCTGCGCACGCGCCGATGACCGTGCATTACCGCTCTCAAGCAGCCGATGCCGCGATTGATTTTGAGTGCCACGAAGTGTGGTGGGCGGACCTGGGAAAGCGTCGGGGGCTGGTGGAGGCGTTTGGCTTCTGGGCGTGGGGTCTCGGCCAATGGGCCGCGCCGATTTACGCCACCCGCGATGCGAGCAAGCTGGACGACACGCCCAGCACCAGCGCGCGGCCCCAAGTGCACCTGCCGATTTCGGTCGGTCGTGAGCCCCGCGCGCAGATAGCAACGCGCTTGAGTATTGCCTGGGCCGGTGTCGCGGCCTCGATGATCATTCTGACGCTGTCCTTTGTCCTGCGCCTGCTCAGCTTCCTGACCGGTGCCAAAGCCTCGGTCGATCTGATCATCGATTACCTTGGCGATGTTGAAGTCTATCAGCAGCGCGGAAGGCCAGGGGAGGGCGAACCCAGCGATCCGGGCATGCCAAAACGCGTTGCGATACGGCGCCGGATGGTGACCGAAATGGTCGCGATGGGCGCGCGCGGCTACGAAAGCTGGAGCATTCTGGCGCACTCGCTGGGCTCGGTCGTCGCGTTTAACGGGCTTGGTGAGATCGGCCACGCTCTGCCCAATTACTGCCAGGAGGCGCTGTGGGATGCGCTTCCCGATGATCTCAAGCGCGATTTCGATTGCCCCAAGCGTGACGATCCGGAAAATATGATGCCCGCGCGCCCTGCGTGGCTCAGCAATCAGGACTGCGTCAACAAGACCCTCCTGTTTGGCAACCTCACCAATGTCGTCACCTATGGCAGCCCGCTTGGCACCTTCGCCGCCATCTGGCCGCGCATTGTCGCGTTTGAGAAGGGCGTTGGGCGTCGCGGCGTCTTTAAGGACACGAAATGGATGAACATTCTCTCGGGCACCGATCCGGTTTCAGGCTTGCTCGACAGGTATCGGGTCTGGGTGCGCGGTGATGAAAAAGCGGACCTGCCCGAAGCGTTCGACCTGCGGCGACCGACCTATGCGTTCTTCGGCCTGTCGCACATCGCCTATTTCATCAGCGCCACGCGCGATCGGCTGATCGCTCGGACTGGTGGGGACTGGGGCGTTCTCAACGCCGCCAGTCGTTATGCGAAGTTTTACGATGACGTCATGGCGCAAATCACGCGCCCAGCGGGCCCAGCGCGCTCGCCTGAAACACCGTTCGCGGATGCGTTTGTGCATGACGGGCAGCGCCTGCGCTGTTCGGCCTGGGTCACAACAGGGCTCTTCCTTGTCTGTTTCGCGATTACGGGCGCTGTGTGCTGGGCCTTTGGCTGGACCCCGCCTTCAGGATTTTCGTTCGGCTACGCGCCAGCAGCATATTCCTTCGCTGCGTTTGTGAGCGCGATGTTTGGTTGGGGGCTGGCTCTGCTTTCCAGCGTGATGATCGCGGTCTACGCGCTTGGCCTGTTTCGCAAGGGCAAGGAGACCAAGGCCGATATCAAGCCGATCGATTACGATATCTGGCTCATGAAGAAGGCGCAGCCGCTTGACCAGGCGAAGATCGATCAGAAGGTTGAAGAGCGCCGCGCGGGAAGGCGCAGCCTGTGGATCAATCGGCTACTTGGCCTTGGCTCTGTGGTTGCGATTGGTTGTGCGAGCGCCTTTGTGTGGGATGCGGGTTTATTTGGCCTGATGGAATTTTCCCCCACACCCGATTGGCTGAATTGGCTGCGCGCCGTCCTCGTGCCGATTGTTCTTATAGGTCTGTTCTGGGCGGCTTGCGCGATCCAGGCCTATGTAAGCGCGCACGATGTCAAGCGGCGCGACCGCCTGGATGACGCCGCGCGCCAACCAAGAGCCCCGGCCGAGGGAGAACGCGATGATTAGTGAGCAACCAACGCAGCAATGCTAAATCCTTCAGCGCAACCCAGATCGCTTCTACTGGCTTGCTCGCAAAACTGTCGCGGCCGCGTTTGGCGAAGGCCAATCCGGTTTTGTCGAGCTCAGCGACCATGTCGAACCGTGGAAAGAGACGCGTTACCGCTCTGAGATGCGCGAGGGAGACATAAGTTTCTTCTGTGCCTCGGGCCGAACGGGCGGTCTGGAGGGTTGGGGGACGATCAGATGAGCCAAGGCTCTATCCTTCTGAATGGGACTGAGGCCGGAAACGAATGTGAATGAAGCTGAACCATCGCAAGACACAGGAATGGCCCGGACTGGCTCTTCGATACCGATCCTTAGAGGCATCAACGTTAGCGATCGGAAGCCGATGTGACCCGGTTCCCACATCGCAGCGAGGCGGCTGTCATCAAATTGGCTGTGTATGATCGGGCGAACGAACTTACTGCGACTGTATCGATCCAGTCGGGCCCCGGCGGATTGGGGGCTGCGAGGGTTCTCTTGACGCTGCGCCCGTGTGCACTGCGGCGCGCTCTACCAGCCCTGTCTCTCCAGTGCGGGCACCATCGTGCGTTCGAGTGTTTCGGCAAGGAGCTTGATCCCCATCCGCCGCCCGGGCGGCAAGTGGCCGGTGTGAACCGCGCAATATTCGATCTGCCCGCGCGCGCCGCGATTGCTCTTGAACTCGCCCGCGCCCGATGATCCGTGATGGCGATAGCCGCGCTCCATCGCCCATTCGCTGCTGAGCAGGCTCGCGATCCGGTAGAGCGCTTCGGATTTGGGCCGCGTCGTATCGTAGCCGAGCATTGGGACCGTCACCAGATCGCCAGCCACGCGCATACCTGCCGAGGCCATAATCATGCCATCGCCCGCGCGCGCCACACGAAAACGCAGCGCGCCGCTTTCACAAGCGAGCTTTACAAAAGCAGGCGTGTACGCGGGGTTCATCGCCGAATAGCGCTCAAGATAAAGCTGCTTGTAAAGCTCTGCCAGGCGCTCCGCATCGGAATTGCTCATCGCCGCAATTTCTTCGACCACCAACCCCGATCGGCGCATCGCTCGCCGGTCGCTCTTCGTGTGGTTGCGCGGTTTCCAGCGGCCTTCCAGATCGTCTGTCACCCAGATCTGGCGCGCTGGCAGCAGCGACCAGCCATCCGATCTCAGGCTTGAGACCAGTTCGGGGCAACTCCATGGATCAACGCAGCGCACCATCGGCAGATGCTCGGGAAAGCGCGCCGTAACCGCGCGGCGCATCGCGGCAAGCCCTGTCCCGTCCCAGCGCCCGTGCAGGCTGGTGGAAAGCATCCAGTTATCGATATGGACGGTGCGGTTGATCGATAGCGCCCGCAGCCACCGATCCAGCGCGCCCAGCGACAATTGCGCCCCCGCTCTGGCAAAACCGGTAAGGCCCAGAATGCCGATCTCATCGCGGGCATAAAGGACATAGGCGCTGTGCGGGCTGGCGACATAGGTATCGCCATAGCGGCCATCCTCGATCGTCACCGGCAGCCGCAGATCGCCACAGGTAAGGAGAGCTGCATGAGAATGCGAATTGGCGATAAGCTCTCCGGGCTGTGCGTTCAGGAACCCGCGAACAAAGCGTGCGGCGCTGCTGGGATCGCGCTCAATGGTTCCCGCATCGCATATCAGAGCGGCGTCGAGGGGAAGGGGGCCGGTCACGCGCTGCGCCCGTGTGGCAAAAGCCTGAAATTGCGGGCGAGATTGTCCATCGCGGCAG